>CBJMQH010000678.1:0-2609 GCA_966431825.1 uncultured Trinickia sp. | reverse complement strand
CCGGCTGGCTGGTCCACAGCCGGCTGTTCCGGGTCCCGGTAGCGCGCGTCGGCGCGTCGACCGGGCGCAGCGTCGCCGCGCTCGGCCAAATGGTAGAGAAATTGGCCGACCAGTTCGCTTTCCGAGGGCGAGCGAAAGCCGATCGAGCAGGTCATGCATTCGCCGAGCGCGACGCCGTCATGCGCGATGTGAGGCGGCAGATAGAGCATGTCGCCGGGCTCCAGCACCCACTCTTGCTCGGCTTCGAACTGCTGTAAAACTTTCAACGGCAGTCCCGGCTCGAGCGTGAGGTCTTTTTGAGCCGAGATGCGCCAGCGCCGCTTGCCGTGCACCTGGAGCAGGAACACGTCATAGGAATCGAAATGCGGGCCGACGCCGCCCCCGTCGGTCGCATACGAGATCATGAGGTCGTCGAGCCGTGCATCGGGAACGAAGCGGAAGCGATCGAGCAGTGTCCGGGCGCGGTCGTCGTGCAGGTCGACGCCTTGCACGAGCAGCGTCCAATCGCGACGCTTGATCGACGGGAGCGTATCCGCCTCGAAGGGGCCGTGTTCGAGCCGCCAGGCACCGCGCATGTGCGTGATGAGGCGCGATTCGCATTCATCGCTGGCGGCGAGTTCGAACAGCGCTTCGCGCGTGAGCGGCGGGGTGATGTCGGGAATGGCGCCGCGAATCAGCAGGGGCTTCTTTTGCCAATAGCGTCGCATGAATTGCGACGGCGTGAGATTGGCGAGCAGCGGGGTGGGCGAATCGGGCAGCGGGGGCAAATCGGAAGGGAAGGAAGTAGCGAGCGCTGTCGCGCCGCCGCCCCGGTCGTCGTTGGGCCGCTTGGGCATCGTATAATGGGACCGTAATTTGGAGAGTCGAATGAAAATCGCAAAGAACACCGTCGTGTCGGTCGCATACAAGCTGTCGGATGCACAGGGCAATCTGATCGAGGAGAGCGACGAGCCGATGGTCTATCTGCACGGCGGCTATGATGGCACGTTCCCCAAGATCGAGGAAGAGCTCGACGGGCACGAGCCGGGTTTCCATACCCAGCTCCAGCTGGAGCCGCAAGACGCGTTCGGCGACTACGATCCCGAGCTCGTGAAGATCGAGCCGCGAGACCGTTTTCCGGAGCCGATCGAAGTCGGGATGCAATTCGAAGGTACCCCGGAAGACGGCGACGATGAAATGGATTCGCTGATCTACACGGTGACCGATTTGGCCGAGGACAAGGTGGTCCTCGACGGCAACCATCCGCTCGCCGGTATGGCGCTGCGTTTCACGCTGACCGTCAAGGACGTGCGCGAGGCGACGGCCGACGAAATCGAACACGCCCACGTGCATGGCGTGGAAGGCATCGAAGTCGTCGACGGCGAGGAGGAGGACGACGACGAGGACGGCAAGGCGTCATCCCCTACGTTGCATTGAAGGATGGCCGCGGCGGCCGCTACGGTTGCTGCCGCGGTTCGCGGTTGGGCGGCAGCGGCGTTGCCGGCTGGAGGCTACCTTGGCCTCTCAAGTCGATCAGCGGCGGTTCGCTGGCCGGTTCCTGCAAGCGGGGAGCCGGAGGCGCTGGCGGTGCGGCCGGGATCGACTCGATCTCGGGAATCGCCGGTATCTGCGGCGTCGAAGCCGCGGGATTGGCAGTAGGCGTCGAGCCCGGGGTTTCGAACGGCAGAGCGGGCGGCACGGGCAAATTTCTCGGTACCGTGCGCAGCGAGACTCTGAAGGGCGGCTGCCGGCCGAAGTCCACGTCGACGCGTAGCCACTGCGCGGCCGCGTCGCGCGGCGCGAGCGCAATGCGCGTCAAATTCTGTACCCTTTCCCCTTTGTCGTCGAAGAGCGGCTGATCGATCGCGAAGCCGCCCGCCAACGTGCGCGTGCCGTCGTGAATCAGGATGATCGGCCCGCGGAACGTTTGGGCTGCCTTGACGAGACTCCGTTTGAACTCGAGGTAGCCGTCGCGGGGCCGTGTACGCCCGAATCGGAGCCAACCGAATCGCTCGGCGTGTTCATAACGCGCGAAATCCGGATCGGCTTCGATGAAGACGACGAGCGCGCGGGCCGCACGACGCTTCGCGTACTCGGCGGCATGTTCGAGCCAGAACGCGGTTGCGATCGCACGATCGTCGAACTCGCCGTTGCGACCACCTGCACTCGAATACCGGTTGTTGCCGCCTACGACGTTCAAATCGACGAACACCGTCTCGTCAGCGAGCCAGCGCACGTTTTCGCGATACGGGTGAAAACGCGCCATTTCGCCCTCGCGCGTGAGCGCGAATGGCCGCTGGCCCATCGACGTGCTGTCGCCGAACAGCGTTTGCCGCAAGAAGTCGAGGCGTTCGAGCGCGTCGTAGCGGCCCGATCCCTGCGCACCACCGCAATCGGCCCAGTCGTGCTGACCCGGCACGAACACGAGCGGCACGCGCGAGGCCTCGAGCAGTTGGGCTCGGGCCGAATAGATCGAATCCGAGCACGCTTCGCGTGCGCCCTTCAGATTGCCGTCGTAGACGACGAAGGCCATGTCGCGCTCGCGTGCGATGTCTTCGAGCGAGCGCTGCACCGTGCTTTCGTCGGCCGCGCCGGCGATCGCGCGCGTGAGCACGGCGAACGCATAGCGC
>CBJMQH010000677.1:0-2616 GCA_966431825.1 uncultured Trinickia sp. | reverse complement strand
GCAACGTATTCGACGGGCGGAACGTCGAATCCCCATTGCTGCATCAACGTGCGTATGTAGGGTCCGCAAGGATCCTGCGTTTGCCAGGGTTCCAGCGGTACCGTTGCCGCGCAGCGGTCATAGCTCGAAACGAGAATGCAAATGCGAGGACGCTTGCTGACCGCCAACTCGCGGACGCCAGCGGCGATCAGGGCAGCCTTGCGCTCCGCCGAAATACGTTTTCCCTTGGCAACGAGAACATCGCCGACGGCATATTCGCTTCCCCTGGTGATCACGTTCGTTCCGGGAAATACCGGCCGCGGCAGCAGCAAACGGTCGTGAAAAGCTGCCTGATGAGCCAAACGGCGATCCTTCGGCACCACTACGTCGGCATTCGCGGGCAACGGCATGTACGCACAAACTTCAATGGCTGTCCCCGATGAAAGTGGCCCCACGACAGGCCAACTGGCCCGGTGATCGATCTTTCGAAGGGTCTTGTCCACAACAAGCGTTGCCGGTCGGCGATTCGTCGCGGCAGATGTGTCTTCTGCCCGCATTGCGAACCCATCACACAGCGCGGTGTGCCACGACGGGATAGGCGCCTGTGCAATGACAGGGGCAACGGTTACACGCGTGAGTGCGTCGTGAACCGAAACCCTTTCGGACTCTAATCCGCGCGGAATCGTAAGCGGGCAATAGCACTCGTAAAGGGTCTTCAGCCACCCGGGGGCCTCGCCTCCGCTATTCATGGATGCCTCTTTCAAGTACGCCGTCCGACATCCATCCTCTTTGCCGAAACAGCGTTCGCGCTCATTCACAGACATCTGCTGCGCCCGGAGAATCGTTCATAGGTTCGACGTCGACAAAGAACGCTTCGCCATCGAGGACACGTTGTCCGGCGAGAAAACACCCGAGCTTCGCGCCTGACCGGCGGTTGTCGCCGCTATCGATCCGTCGGACTGAGAAGGCACTGCCCTTACTCGCTCCTTGGTTCGTAGCCGCAAACGGGTATTCATCGCAATCGCAATCCGCTGGCTCGTCATCTGGATCACCAGTAAACGTGCATTGGCCAGTTACCTTGCCGTACTGCGCTACACATCGTTCTTTGGACATGCTCCGGTTCTTTCTGCGCTCCGTTTCATCGCGGAGCCGCTCAAGCGGTTGGGCATCGCCGCGCGGAAAAATCGTTCCGTCATCTCGACCGATGAATTTCCCCGGCATTCCCGCCGCTTGCGCATCTCTGATGTGGAGTGCCGATTCGTCAACATTGGGGTCGTTCGTCTTGACAGATCGCATGATCGCCGGCGCCTTCAGGTAGACGCACCCTCTCGTCCTTGCTTTCGCGAGCCCGTTGTCGCAACGGACAGTCGGAACATAAGCCCGGCCGGCAAACGGGACTACGCTTGGCCCGTCATCAAAGGATTCTCCGGATTTGGCGACCTTGTAGACGATATAAGGGGTCAATTCGATTTGATTTCCCCCCCGCATGTTCGGCGTTATCGTCACGACGACTTCGTTTGAAAGCCCACCAATTGCCAGCGGCACCCCAGCATTCGGCGTGACAAGGCAATCTTCTCCGCATTGAACGATCGGCTTGACTTGCAATCCGGCGGCCGAGCCTGAAACGAGTCGTGTCCTGAACCGGAACTTCAACGCCCATTCGAGCCGATTGAGCGCGTTGTCCGAATAGGCATACGCGTCGATCTCGACGCGCCCGCTTTCGGCGTTGCGCTCATCGATGATCACGTATTCGAGCGGTTCCGACACTTGGCAAAATGCGCCCCGGCTGAGCAACACATCGTCGCCGGTGCTCATCTTTACGGTCATACAAGCGGGCGAAACATCCAACGCGCCCTCCGCCCAGGCAGGCCCGCCCAGCGCGAGTAAAACAATTGCGACGAACGCCCATGAACCTATCCGCGGCCGCATCATGTTGTCTCTCCTTGTTGGCTGCGCAACGAAGCAAGAGCACGACGATAGGGCGACCAAAAGCAGACCTTACAAAGGTCATTCAAAATCGGACCAAATGAAAGCAGCCGCGACGCAAGCGGCGCTCTGGACAGGCCGCATGGCCGACTGACTGCGACATATTGCCTCCACGCCGCGCACAAGAAGGCCCCGAGCGGGCCCGGACGTGCAAGGCCGACTACGGCACACGAGCAATTGCGCTATAGTCGCTGCCGCCTTCAACGAAGCAGCCATCCCCGCAGCACAAGCAGTTGTTCATCCGGATCAGAGATGCCGACTCGACTTTTCGCCGTTCGCGCGCCGACACGAGCGCCCTCGCCATCCGCAGCCGTAGCATCGCCGACACGCCCGGCGCGCGACCGCGGCCATGGCCGCCGGCGCCTTCCCTCCGCGCGTCGCCTCGCAGCCCTGCTGACAGCCGCCGCGATCGCCGCGCTCAGCGCCGGATGCGCGCGCGAGGAAGCGCCCTGGCATCTTGTCGACGTTACGGGCCACCTGCCCGACCTTTCGTTCGACCTGACGAGCGACACCGGCAAGCCCGTCGACGCCGCGTCATTCAAGGGCAAGACCACACTCGTCTACTTCGGCTACACGCATTGCCCCGACGTCTGCCCCGAAACGAGGGCGCGATTGATGCAAGTCCTCGCACAACTCGGTACGAACGATGCG
>CBJMQH010000676.1:0-2634 GCA_966431825.1 uncultured Trinickia sp. | reverse complement strand
AACGGCGAACATTGCCGGCGGGCGACCGCGTTCACCGACGTTCGAACACGCCGTCGCGCAAGCGCCAGAGACCAAGCGGATTCTCGTCCTGCACGGCCTGCGGCAGCAGCTCCGCCGGCAGGTCCGGGTAACAGACCGGCCGCAAGAAGCGCTCGATTGCAAGCGTGCCTACCGAAGTCGAACGCGGGTCGGACGTTGCCGGGAACGGCCCGCCGTGGACCATTGCATGACAGACTTCGACGCCCGTCGAATAGCCGTTCGCAAGCACACGTCCAGCCTTGCGCTCCAGCGTCGGCAGCAGCTGGCGCGCAAGCGCGTAGTCTTCGCGCTCGATCTGCAGCGTGGCCGTTAGTTGTCCTTCCAAATGCTCGGCGAGCGCGATCATCTCGTCGATGCTCTTGCATGTGACGATCAATGAAGTCGGACCGAAGATCTCATCCTCCAGCGGCGGCGCGCCGAGAAACTGCTGTTGCGAAGTCGAGAAGAGCGCCGGCAACGCGGCATTGTTCGCCTCGGTCTGCGCCCCCACGCCCAACTGCTTTACGCCTTGCACGGCGGCACGCTTCGCGACGCCATCGCGATAAGCCGCCGCAATGCCGGTCGTCAGCATCGTTTGCGCACCCTTCTTCTCGAGCGCCTTCGCGGCGGCATCGACGAATGCTTGCAGATGCGGGCCTTCGAGCACAACCACAAGGCCCGGGTTCGTGCAGAACTGACCGACGCCGAGCGTCAGCGAGTCGACGAATCCGTTGGCAATCCCTTCGGCACGCGCCGCCAGTGCTGCCGGCAAGACGAAGACCGGATTGATGCTGCTCATCTCGGCATAGACGGGAATCGGCTCGCGGCGGCGCGCAGCGATGTTCATCAACGCCAGGCCGCCGCCGCGCGAGCCCGTGAATCCGACGGCCTTGATCGCGGGATGCGCAACGAGCGCTTCGCCAACCGCATTGCCGGCACCCACCACGAGCGAGAAGATCCCCGCCGGCAATCCGACATCGGCCACTGCCTTCGCGATCGCCCGACCAACGAGTTCGGACGTACCGAGGTGAGCAGGGTGCGCCTTCACGACGACCGGACAACCGGCTGCGAGCGCCGAGGCGGTGTCGCCCCCGGCCACGGAAAAGGCGAGTGGAAAATTGCTCGCGCCGAACACAGCGACGGGCCCTACCGGAATCTTTTGCATGCGCAGGTCGGCGCGCGGCAGCGGCGCACGCGCAGGCTGCGCGGCGTCCAGCGTGGCGCCGAGCCAGCGGCCGTCGCGCACGAGCTGCGCGAAGAGCTTGAGCTGCCCGACCGTGCGTCCGCGCTCGCCTTCGAGCCGCGCCTTCGGCAACGCCGACTCCGATTGCGCGCGCTCGATCAGCGTGTCGCCGAGCGCCATGATCTGCTCGGCGATCGCTTCGAGCAGGCGCGCGCGCTGATCGAGCGATGCCGCGCGAAACGGATCGAACGCCGCCTGCGCGAGGCGGCAAGCACGATCGACGTCTTGCGCATCCCCCGCGCCGAATGCGGGCTCGATTTCGCTGTTGCGCGCAGGGTCGAACGCGCGCAACGTGCCTGCCGTGCCGCGAACCGCCTGCCCGCCGATCAGCATCTCTCCGGTGATCTGCATTGTTTGTCTCCAGTGAACGTGAGCCGCGCGGGCTCGTTTCGATTGTCGGCAGCACGGGCGCCGCCCGCCGCAAACGCCGATCTTCGCACGGATGGCGTTCGCACGGCCAGCCTGCGGTATTGTCGATGACGCTTCCCGAAAATCCTCACCTTTAGGCGTTGCGAACCGCAACCCGGTCGGGCCACGCCGCACGGCTTCCCGAAAACGCTCACCTTTCCCATCGTGCAGCGGACAGCGCGTGCGATCAGAACGCCAACGCCACGAGCACGCCGTTCATCGCAATCACGGCAAGCGCCGCAATACCGGCCAATGCGGCCGTCGCAGGGCGGAGCCGATACACGCCCATCGTGTCGCTGCGGCACGCGAACACGACGAGCGCGATCATCGGCACGGGCACGACGAGACTCAACACGACCTGACTGAGCACGAGTGCGCGTGTGGCATCGACACCCCATCCGACAATCGCGAATGCGGGCAGCATCGTCACGACGCGGCGCAGCCATAGCGGGATGGCGAAGCCCGTGAAATCCTGCATGATCATCTGGCCCGCGAGCGTACCGACGACGGAGCTCGACAACCCGGAGGCCATCAACGAGGTCAGAAACAGGCCCGCAGCGAGCGGCCCGAGCACCGGCGTGAGCGTCCGATAAGCGGCGCCGATCTCGGCGACTTCGCGGTGCCCGCTGTGAAACGCGCCGCACGCCATGACGACCATCGCCATGTTGACGAGGCCCGCCACCGACAGCGCAATCGCCACTTCCGCGTTCGAATAGCGAATCAACCGCGTGCGCTGTTCGGGCGTCGTTGCGCGATACCGGCTGCCGCTCAGCCCCGAATGCAGAAACAACGCGTGCGGCATGACCGTCGCACCGACGATGCCGACGGCAAGCAGCAGCGCGTCGCGATCGGCAAGCCGCGGCGTGACGATCCCGCGCGCGACGGCGCCCCAATCGAGCGGCACGAAAAAAAACTGTGCGACGTAGGCAAGCGCGATGACGCCGACGAGCGCGCCGATTGCAACC
>CBJMQH010000675.1:0-2645 GCA_966431825.1 uncultured Trinickia sp. | reverse complement strand
CCATCGCGAGGTGGTCGCGCGCCTGCGCGTCGAGATCGGGCAGCGGATTCGGCCAGCGCCGGGCGCGCCCCGCCTCGTTGCCGCGTGCGTCGCTCGCGCGTTTCGGCCTCTTGGCGACGTAGTAGCCGGACCGCGGCCGCGCCTTGACACGCCCCAGCGTTTCGAGCCAGCGCAGCGCCTGCAGCGCCGTGGTCAGACTGACGCGATGCTGGGTTGCAAGCGTACGCACGGAGGGCAGGCGGCTGCCTTCGATGAGCCCGGCCTGCTCGATCCCGTCCGCAAGCCGCATCGCAAGTTGCCTGTAGAGCGGTTCTTCCGGCGCCGCATTGGTCATCGTGTACGCTCCTGTCTGACGCAAAACTGTTATGTAACAGAATGGGCGCAGTTGTGTATAGGTCGCGCGTGCCGGTCATGCGACGATGAGCGCTCATCAAGGAGGCCATGTGAATAGCGAAACGACGCTGAACCCCGTGCTGCGCCACGATTTTCGCAGCGACACCGTGACCCGTCCGAGCGCGGCGATGCGCGCTGCGATGGCGCAGGCCGAAGTGGGCGACGACGTGTTCGGCGACGATCCGACAGTTAAACGCCTCGAAGCCGAGGTCGCCGCACGTCTGGGCAAGGAGGCCGGACTCTTCGCGCCGTCTGGCACGCAATCGAACCTGCTGGCACTGATGTCGCACTGCGAGCGCGGCGACGAGTACATCGTCGGCCAGCAAGCCCATTGCTATCGCTGGGAAGCGGGCGGCGCGGCCGTACTCGGCAGCATTCAGCCGCAGCCGATCGCGAATGCGGCCGACGGCACGATGCCGCTCGACGAGATCGCGTCCTCGATCAAGCCCGACGATCCGCACTTCGCCCGCACACGCCTTCTTGCACTCGAAAACACGATCGGCGGCAAGGTGCTGCCGAGCGAGTACGTGGCGCAAGCGACGGCGCTTGCGCGCCGGCACGGCCTCGCCTGCCATCTGGACGGTGCGCGCGTATTCAATGCATCCGTGGCGCTCGGCGTGCCCGTGAGCACGCTGGCCGAGTCCTTCGATACGGTTTCGGTCTGTTTGTCCAAGGGCTTGGGCGCCCCGGTCGGTTCGGTGCTCGTCGGCACCGCGCCGCTGATCGCCCGCGCCCGGCTCCTGCGCAAGATGCTCGGCGGCGGCATGCGCCAGGCCGGCATTCTGGCGGCAGCCGGATGCTTTGCGCTCGAACACAACGTGGCGCGACTCAGTGTCGACCATGCAAACGCCAAGGCGCTGGCACAAGGGCTCGCGAAGTTGCCGGGGCTCACGGCCGCACCGCCCGATACGAACATCGTGTTCGTCGACGTTGACGCGCAGTACGCCGACGACTTCGCGGCCCATTTGAAACGTCATGCGATCGGCGTCGTATCGATCTACGGCAATCGCCGCCAGCGCTGGGTGACGCACCTCGATGTCGACGCTCATGCCGTCGAGGAAGCGCTCGCGGTCGCAGCGGCATTCTTCGAGAACAGGGCGTAGCGCGCCGGATAAAACAGTAAGCAACCCAAAGGATCGATTCACCATGCAAGCCACCAACTTTTCGCTACCCGACTACTTCGCCCGGATCGGCTACAGCGGACCCGCCAAGGCCGACCGCCCGACCCTCGACGCGCTCATGCGGCACCAGTTGTTCGCGGTTCCGTTCGAGAATCTCGACGTGCAGGCGAAGAAAGTCATCTCGCTCGTGCCCGAAGACATCGTCGAAAAGATCGTACAGCGCAAGCGCGGCGGCTACTGCTACGAGGTCAACGGCCTGTTCGCGATGGCGCTGGAAGCGCTTGGCATTCCGTACCGTTTCGTCGCCGCGCGGCCGATGTTCTACCCTGCGCGCCGGCCCCGCACGCATATGGCCGTGATCGCGTCCGTCGAAGGCGAACGCTGGCTCTGCGACCTCGGTTTCGGCAGCTACGGCATTCGCGCGCCGATGAGCCTCGAGCGGCTCGATACCGACATCGCCCAGGACCACGATCGGTTCAAGTTGTCGAAATCGGCCGACGACGTCTATCTGCTGCAAGCCTGGAACGACGGGCAGTGGGCGAACCAATACGGGTTCGACCTCTCGCCGCAGGAATGGGTCGATTTTTTCCCCGCGAACTGGCTCAACTCAACCCATCCCGACGCGATCTTCGTGCAAAAGCGCGTGATCGTTCAGCACAACGAAACGGGCCGCAAGATTTTGGCAGGGGATTCGCTGAAGATCATCGCTCACGGCCGTACCGAGCACCACGTGATTGCGCCCGAAGAGCGCGACGCCGTGCTCGAGCGCGAATTCGGGCTCGTGGCACCGCAGGCCGTGGCATAGATGGCTTCGGACGCAGCCCCGCCGCCCGACCCTTTCGACGCCCTGCGCTCGCGCCTTTTCGCGCTTGCCTACCGAATGCTCGGCACGCGGGCCGACGCAGAGGACGTCGTGCAGGACGCCTGGCTGCGCTGGCACCAGAGCGAGCGGGCCGTCATACAGACGGCCGAGGCCTGGCTCGTGACGATCGTCACGCGGCTGGCCATCGATCGCCTGCGTGCGGCAAAAACCGAGCGTGAGGCCTACATGGGCGCGTGGTTGCCGAGCCGATCGTCGTTCGAATGGGCCGAACGGGTGACGCTGATCCCCCAGCGCGACCCCGACGACGC
>CBJMQH010000674.1:0-2652 GCA_966431825.1 uncultured Trinickia sp. | reverse complement strand
TGTCGATGCCGCGACGCGCGCTTTGTTGGCCAGCTTTGCCATTGCGCGCGCCGAGGCGCTCGCGCTCGGGCGTCGCGTCTTCGTCTGCCGAACCGATGCGGTGCGCCGCTGCGTGCCCGCCGGCGCGCCCTGCGCCGGGCGTTCGCACGATTGGGCGTGCGGTTGGGCCGTAGTCAGTGATCCGAGCGACGTATCGCATGCGTTTCGCGTGCAGGCACCGATGCGCGACATCGCCATCGCCGGTGCGGAGCCCGCGCTCGTCTTCACACCGCCTGTCGGGCTCGTCGTCGGCGGTTTTCGGCATTTCGAAATAGCGCCGCGTCCCACCTGGGCCGCGCGTCTTGGCGCACGCTTGAGCCGGTGTGTCGTCATCGCCGCGGGCGGACGTGCGCGCGTAACCGAAGGCACCTGCTCGGGGGTGCAATGAGTTCGTTGCGCAATGGTCCGGCTGCGCGCGGCACAGCGCTGCTCGAGGTTCTCGTCGCGCTGTATGTGCTCGCAGTGACGCTGCTCGGCGTCGGCCGCGTCCAGC
This sequence comes from uncultured Trinickia sp., assembly GCA_966431825.1. Lineage (GTDB taxonomy): Bacteria > Pseudomonadota > Gammaproteobacteria > Burkholderiales > Burkholderiaceae > Trinickia. Next base: position 2,120 of record CBJMQH010000674.1, on the reverse strand, counting down.
TGTGGTCCGTTCGCGAAAGCCGGGTCGATGCGCAATACGAGCAGGCACACGCCGCTGCCGGCTCTGTTGTGGGGCTCTTGCGCGGAGACGAGCCTGCCGATCTGCTTGCACGGCGTCTCGCGCGGTGGCGCGAAGCAGGGATGGCCGCATTGCACGACGCCGAGGTCGCGCTCGTCGAAGGGCGCCTTGGCGAGCCCGCGTTCGTCGTCGTGCGTTGGGCCGGTGCCGGCGTCCCCGCCGGACGCCCGGACGGGGCGACGGGCTGCCGGGACGATGCACGCGATGCCGGGCGCGATTGCGTCGCGCTGGCTTTCTGAGGAGCGACACATGTGGGCTCGTCCAGGACGTCCCCGCACGGCCCAGCCGTGCCCGCTTGCGTGCGGCGGTTTGGCGCGCAGGGGCCGGTTCGCGCTTGCGCCAGGAGCGCGCAGCAGCGAACGCTCGCGCGGGCATACGCTGCCGGGCCTGCTGATCGCGTCGGCGCTCGGTTTGTTCGTCATTGCCGGTGCGCTGACCTTGTACCGGACGCAGCGCGCCATGCTCGAGCAAGCGGCAGATGCTGCCGCAATGCGCGAAGCGGGGGCGAATGCGCTGGCCCTGATCGAGCATCATCTCGCGATGGCCGGCTATCGGCCCGCCGACTGGCTTGCCGACGCGGCCGACGTCGAGCCGGCCGTGTACGGCTGCGGTGCCGGCGGCAATGCGCGCGCGCGTCGCGGATCGATGCCGTCGTGTCGCGCGTCGGGGCGCGGGTCCGACGGCATCGTCGTGCGGTATGTCGGCGATGCGGCGTCGACGTGGCCGACCGAACACGGCGAGACCACCGATTGTCTGGGGCAGGCGGTAGGGGCCGCCGGTCAGCAGGCCATCGTCGAGAATCGCTTCTATGTCGAGCGGTTCAGGGCGACCGGAGAACCGCATCTGTACTGCGCGGGCAACACGCGGCCCGGCCAGCCTGTCGTTGCCGGCATCGAACGGCTCGTTATCCGCTATTGGCTGCGCGGCGACGGTGAGCCCCGCGTGGCGGAGCAGGTCGCAGACGGCGAGTGGCGCGATGTCGTCGGCGTGGGTCTTTGCGTCGTTTCGCGTGGCCGCGCGTCGATGAAGCGCTCCGCTTACGTCGACTGCGCCGGTCAACGCGCGGCCGGGCCGGATGCGTTGCCGCGCATGGCACTGCACCGCTATGTGCCATTGCGTAATCGAGTCGGGGCGTATTGATGTCGGTGCGACGTGAAACAAGGCGAAGCCCTCGCTTCCCGATAGCGCGGCACGGCAAGGTTCGAACGCGCGTCCCGCGCGGTGCCGCGCTGCTGACGGTGCTGGTGCTGACGGCGATGATCGTGGCCGCGACTGCGAGTGCGCTTGATGCGTCGCTCGCCCAGCGGCGCCGCACGGTGAACCATCGTCAGCATAGGCAGGCGTCGATTGCTGCCGATGCAGCGCTTGCCGCGTGCATTCGCGCCTTGCGCGCGGGCGCTGCGCCCGCTCTGCCGCCGGTCGATCGCGAGCCCCTCCAGTGGCTGCGGGCCGGCGTCCTGGATGGACCGGATGCGCTCACGCCTTGGACTGCCTGGCCTCGCGCGGCTCGCCCGCCGCAATGCCTCATCGAACCGTGGTCGTCGCCTCGCTTGCCCGCCGCCCGGCTCGTGACGGTCACGGCACGGGGTTTCGGGGCCGATGCAGCCGTGCAGAGTTGGGTGCAGGTTGTTCTCGTCGATGAAGAGACGGGGCAGCGCCAGTATTGGCGACGTCTCGTGACGGTGTCTCGATGAGCCGGGACGCCTCCCGGGCCGGTCGCCGTCGCGGCTTCTCGCTGCTCGAGATCGTCACGGTGGTCGCCATGATCGCGGTGCTGACCGCCTATGCGGTGCCCTCGTACTTCAGGGCCGTCGCGCGCGCGCATCGGGTCGCGGCCGTGTTGGCGGTACGACACGCTGCCCAATTCGTCGAGTCGCAAGCGGGTCATGTCGGCGGCAGCGTACCCGCCACCTTGCCGCCGGGCCTCGATCGGGCGCCGGGCGATGGCCCCGAGATCTACCGCCTGCGCTTGATGCCTGCCGACGCAACGAACGGCGGTTACGCGATTGAAGCGCACCCCGTTGCGCAGGGGCCGATGCACG
>CBJMQH010000673.1:0-2656 GCA_966431825.1 uncultured Trinickia sp. | reverse complement strand
GACGAACACGACGAGCAGCAGCACAGGCACAAGCCAGCTACGCCCGCCGCCGCGGGCCACGCCCTCGCGCGGCGGCGTGTGCATGTTCACGAGCGCCATCCAAAACCCGGCCACAACGACGACACCCGTCTGCAGCCAAGGGCCACGCGAAACCGTCAGCGCCTGCCCGAGCACATAGACCGACGAAAGTACGGCCCACCCAAACAGGTTAAGCCGCCGCGTCTGCACAAAATACATCGCTCCTGCGAGTGCGAATGCAATAACCGTCGCCAGATGGTTGGCCTGAGCCATATTGCCGAACGGCCTGCGAAACGCGCTCACGTTGTAAGCCACCACGAACGGCGCAAACCGTGTTTCCGCATGGAACAGCTGCACGATCTGGCAGAACACAGCGAAAAGGCCGCCGATCATCAGCGCGCCCGCCACCCACCGTAATGCCTCCTCGACGAGGTTCGCCCGCGCAAACACAAAACCCGTCTGCGTCGCCATCACCGACGCCAGCAGAAAGCCCGCGCCCAACCAGTTCATCGAAGGCTGGGCGAGCGGCATCCAAAACGTTTGTGCAACGAGCACCGCGCCGAATGCGAGCGGCACAAGCCCGACAAGCGGCGTGCCGAACGTCAAACGCGGCCGTTCGACGAACCCGAGCATCAGCGCCGCAGCACCGACAAGCAGATACAGCGAAAGCGCCGTGAACTCCGAATAGAACGTGGGAATCGGGTACGTGTGGTTGGTCACCGCGTACGGCAAGGTCATCGCGAAGGCCAACGAAGCGAGCGACAGATATCGAGTAAATTGGGAATTCATGGGGTGCGGGGGCGTCAGCAACCGGCGCACTATACAAAAATTTCCTTACGCTGTCCGTCTATTGCAGTCGCCGGACCTCAAAGACCATCGCGTAGCGCACGCCGTCACCCCTCGCAGCACACCTCATGCCTCGCCGCCGGGCATCCCCGTAACGAACGCCAGCAACGGCGATCCGCACGCTTGGCACATCAAGACGCGGTCGGCACCGCGTGGCAGGCCGCTGTGGCACGCCCGCGACACACTCACGCGAGCCGCCTCACGCACGGCACTCCGACGGCGCAAGTCTTCCGGGCAAGGTCGGCGGCGTATCGGGTGCAGGCCCTGAGCCCGGCGCCGGTAGCGACGACGCCCCCTTCCCGCTCGTAAAACACTCCCACGTCAACGCACCCTGCTGCGCCACGCCCTGCACGAGCGCAACACGCGCGGTCGGCGTCACGGCATCGTCCGGCACGGACGGTACGAGGACGAGGGTCTCGCTGCCGGCCGGCGCGACACGCGTCGAATACCGGATCGTGATCTGCCCGGTGTCGTCGTCAACGGCGATCGCCTCCACATTACGCGTAGCCGGCGGCGTAACGTAGCCACTGCCGAGCGACGCGCCACCGGCCGCGTTCTCGGCCACCGCAAGCCGGGCTCCGGCCGCCAGCGACAGCCCCTCACCTACCCGGCTGCGCGCCAGATAATCCTGATACGCCGGGATTGCGTAAGCAGCAACGACGCCAACGATCGCCAGCACGATCATCAGCTCGATCAAGGTGAAGCCAGGCGCACGCCAACGCGACCGGCCGGGCACGCCGGGTAGCAGTACTCGGGACAGCGAAACAAAGCGAATCGCGGCTGCAATCATTCGACGCTCCTCGAAGGTCACGCCCATTCAAACTCGGGCGACCTTTGAAGGCTATCGGCGCGACGACTCGCGTGACAGTCGGCTCAATGGCCAATCCAGTTCGGCGATGACAGAAGCAGCGCCGCGACGTCAACAAGGAGACAGACATCGGTCATATGCCGAAATCCGAATTCAGCGCGATTTGGACGATGTCGACGACTGCGCAGCCTGTCCCGCGTCCGCGGCCTGATTGCGCGCCAAGCGGCGCGCCGTCCGCCACTTGAGCAGGTACCCGACGCCCACGACGATCGCGGCGCCCAGGACGCGCGCGCCGTATTCGGCCAGCGGCGTGTCGAGTACCGGCCAACGGTCGCCGGCCGGGTCGTTGATGATGAGCCCACCCGCGATCCAGCCGAGCAGCCCGGCACCGAGCGTAACGATGACAGGGAAACGATCGAGCAGCTTCAGCACAAGCGTACTGCCCCAGACGATCAGCGGAATGCTGACGACGAGACCGAAAATCACGAGCGCGACACGATGCTCGGGCTCGGCCGCCTCGGCCGCCCCCGCGATTGCGATGACGTTATCGAGGCTCATGACGGCATCGGCGATGATGATCGTCTTGATCGCCGAGACCAGCCGATCGGCTGGCTTGATGTCACCGTGCGGGTCATGCGAGGGTGCCATCAGCCGGATGCCGATCCAGATCAACAGCAGCCCGCCGAAGAACTTGAGGAAGGGCACGTCGAGCAACGCCACCGCGAACGCGATGAGCACCACTCGGAGCACGATGGCGCCGGCGGTGCCCCAGATCACGCCTTGCAGACGCTGCGCCGGCGCGAGCTTGCGGCAGGCGAGTGCAATCACGACGGCATTGTCGCCACCGAGCAGGATGTCGATCACGACGATCTGAAAGACGGCACCCCAATGTAGGGTCGTGAGGAAGTCATGCATGGTGGCGAACATGGGGCAAGCCGCGTTCCAGAAAACGGGCAAAAAAAAGCGAGGAAGCCGTTTCGCTTC
>CBJMQH010000672.1:0-2666 GCA_966431825.1 uncultured Trinickia sp. | reverse complement strand
CGCTCACGGTGTTTCGCCTGATGCTCGAAGCGAACCTGCTGATCTACGCGCAGGACCAGGCGCAACTCGGGCTCGACACCGACACGGGCGGCATCGTGCTCGTGCTGCGCCTGCCTTTCAGCGCTGACCTCGATGGCCCGCTTCTCGCCGATCTGCTCGCGCACTATGCCGAACACGGACGCTACTGGCGCCAGAATATTCTTGAGTCGAGCGACGAGATGTTCGAAGGGATCGCTGCCGGAGAATATGTCTGGCTCAGAGCGTGAAAGGCCGGTTCGTCGCGCGCGAAGCACGGATGGGCCGCACGCGCGTTACACCGCCCGGCGCGTCACGACACGGGCTTGGCTGCCTCTCGGGCAATCTGGTGCAGCGTCTTGACGGCATCAAGCGCCTCGTGGAATGCGTGCGCGTCGTGGGGGCCGAACAGGCTGCCGCGGGCGGGTGCAAACGTCCCTCCCTGCACAGGGCCTGTCATCGACGGCACTTGTCCAGCGCCGAACCGCGGTGCCGTCGGCTCCTGCGATTCGCGCCCTTGCTCGCGCCGCGTCTGGTTGAACGGCTTCATGCCGCCGAACGCACCTTGCTTGACCATTGACTTCGCCTCGTGAGCCGGGCCGGCGCCCTCGCCCTCGCGAGCCCCCTCCTTTACGCCACCCACGCCGCCGATGCGGCCTATGCTGAGCGGGAGTTTGCAGGTCGACATCATCGCCCTCCTTCGAGTGAAAGGACCTGCAGCCGCTACGCACCGCGGGGCGATTGCCCTTCCACGGTACCCCGGCATGCGGGTATAGCAACGAACATACTGCCCGCGTCACGCGCTGCGTAACGCGCGTGCGAAGTCTCGAACCCGCATCCGAAGCAACAAGACACAGGCAGGATGCAACTGCCGGCGACGCCGTGCCCCCTCCCCATCGTTTGCAGCCCCCGACGGACGATTTCGCTTCCGCAGTCATCGCTTCGCAACCCGCGAAGGCAGCGCTTAATGCATGTCACATTCGATCGACATAGTGGCACGCGGTCCCCCCTACGCGTTCGCCATGGCCTTCACTCGCCGTCTCGGATATGCCGCTGCGCCGACATCACCGGCGACGCACCCAGCGCCCCAGCCCGTCGCGCCGCCGCGTCAAGGCGAGGCCGCCCCGTCACCTGCGCCGCCTTTCTCGTCGTCAACGCCCCCGCCTGTGCCGTCGGCACGTCGATTGCCGGGCAAATTGAAAGCGGCGCTCGCGCGCTCCGCGCAGGCACTGTCCCATCGCCAGTTCGATCTGAGCGTGCTGCTCTATCACCGCAGCCGCTATGGGCGTCCGGTCGAGCCGCTCCACTTTCGCCCCGGCGTACCCGAGGAAACGATATCGGCTAGCCCAGGCCCGATCGATCGCAAGGCCAACAAGGCCATCGCCACTTCGCAGCGGCTGATCGGTGAAGCGCTCGGCAGGACTGCGCTTGACGCGGCGGCGGTTGCGCCTGCTGCTACGCGAAAACAGCGCCGCGGGCAAGCTGTCGCGTCCGATATCGTGAATCACGCGGCTCGGCGGATCGATGCGCTCGACAGCCCGCAGGCGCTGATCGATTTCATTCAAGGCGAATTTGCCTGTCCACCCGAGCAGGCGTTCTCGCGCGACTGGCTGGCATCGCGTCTGCTCACGCTCGCCGCCCGGGCCGATGTCGATGCGCCGTACGATCCGGCGTCGCGCGCGGACGATCGGGCCGCCGCACGCGGCGCACTCGTGGTGTTGGCACTGCGCCAGTCGCGCGTCGACGATATCGTTGCGGCGCATGCCTTGCTCGATACGGCCGGGCAACTGGCCTACGCAGAACCGAGGACGGACGATGCACCTGTGCACACGCATCCGAACGCCACGGCACACGAGTCCCAGGCCTGGCTCTTTGCGCGGCTGCTTGCGCGCTCCGAAGACGGGTTGCGCATGCTCGGTGCCCTGCGCGCATCGGTCGGCCACCCCGCAGCCACAGACCGCGAGCGACTTGCCATGCGCGTCCTGCTCGAGACGGCGGACGTGCTCGACCCGATTCCCGCACTCTGGCCTGCCGATTTGGCGCACGACTATAGCCTCGCTGCAGTGCGCTCGCGGGCCGGTATCGGGCGCGCGCCGCTGACTGCCGCAGCCGAGGGGCCACATGCGCTCGCGCGGCGTGCATTCGACGCCGCGACGCGACTCGCGGCTCACGGCGAGAACGCGCTGACCGACGACCAACGCGGCGCGCTGTTCGCATGGCGCCAAGGTTTCCGGGAAGACGGTCGCCGGAGCCGGTTTTCGCAGGCGCGCGAGCGGCTGCACAAACTGACGAAGACGATGACGCGTGTCAAGCACAAGCGCTGGCTTACGCTGCTGCCGCGCATGGTATCGGGGCACGGCGCTGCACCGCTGCTGGCACTGCGGCTCGGCCCGCAGAGCGTCACGCGCAAGACGGTGGCGCGCGAGCGCGCGGCGCTGCGCAAAGGCATACAGGCAGCCCGTCCGAAGCTCGCCGGCTCGCCGGCGCTGCGGCCCGGTTCCACCTTGGAGCGTGCGCGAACGCAGCGCCGTGCGGAACGTGCGCTCGTCGAAGTCGCCGCGCTGCGTCATTGGCTCGAACAGGGCGCGCACGACATCGACCGTCTCGGCGATGACGACCTGCTTGCCATCGCCGGTAAAGCCGAGCAACTC
>CBJMQH010000671.1:0-2667 GCA_966431825.1 uncultured Trinickia sp. | reverse complement strand
GGTTCGTAGCCAAGTACTCTATCCAACTGAGCTACAGCCGCACGCAGAAGCGAAATTATAGCAAGGTTTCCAAAAAAGGGAAGCCTTCGGGACATCTTTCTTGCTACGAACACAGATCGTGTACGCTTGAAACCTTGAGCGACCGGGGCCGGGGCAGGTTTCCGTACTGGGCAGCCCGCATGAAAGGGGGGCCGGTACCGCGGCCCGGACGTGACCGTATCCGACGTAAGGTTTTGGACGATGAACAAGGCTTTTGTGAAGGAGTCGAGCGACGCCGATGATGACGACCTCGATACCGCCCAACCCGAGATGCCTGCGGGCGCGAAAAACTACATCACGCCGGCAGGGCATAAACGGCTGCGTGACGAGTTGCTGCACTTGATCGACGAGGCGCGTCCGGAAGTGGTGCGGCTCGTCTCGTGGGCGGCATCGAACGGCGACCGTTCGGAGAATGGCGACTACATCTACGGCAAGCGGCGCCTGCGCGAAATCGACCGACGCATTCGATTCCTGACGAAGCGTCTCGATCTGGCCGAAGTGGTCGACAGCAGCAGGCAGGAGAGCGTCGACCAGGTCTTTTTCGGGGCGACCGTCGACTACGCGGGTGAAGACGGCGAGACGCATACGGTCACGATCGTCGGTGTGGACGAAGTCGATCTCGATCGCGGCCATGTGAGCTGGATTTCACCTGTCGCGCGTGCGCTGCTGAAAGCCCGTATCGGGGATACGGTGACGCTGCATACGCCGGCCGGTGCCGTACCGATCGACGTGCTCGATGTGCGCTATCCGTCGGGGCGCTGATCGCGCCGGCGAAGGCGCGGCCGACAGCAGCAGGTAGAGATATGAGGCGAGCGCTCGACGTCGCGAAAAAAAGGCGCCGCAAGCGGCGCCCTTTTTAACAGCGATGCGCTCGCCGTATTCGATCACCGAGCGTGATCGAATACGGCGGCGATCAGAAGCGGTGACGCAGACCGGCGGAGACCGCCACTTGCTTCTCGTTGGACGACGCATTCAGGCCGTTGATATCGGCAGTCAGTCCGGAGCCCGATGCGATCAGCTTTTGGTAGATCCCTTCGACATAGACGTCGGTGCGCTTGGACAGCGCGTAGTCGGCCTGCAGCCCGAATTGGTGCCACTTCGGATCGGCGCCGTTCAGCTTGCCGTCGGTGTACGTATAGCTGCCGGCAATGCTGACGGCAGGCGTGAGCAGGTAGCGGCCGTTCACTTCGTAGTTGTTGAAGTGCAGGCTCGTGCCGGCAGGCAGCGCGATGCCGCCCGTCGTGCCCGAGTTCGACGCACTGATCGCGCTCGCATTGTCGAGGCGCGTTTGCGTGAACACGAAGCCGGCCGTTGCCGGACCGAACGTGTAGTTCAGGCCTGCGCCCCACGTGCGCTGGCGGGCCGCGTTGAACGCCTGATCGCCGGCGACCGCACCCGCTGCCGTGGCAGCCGGGTTCGAGCCGGCGGCATTGTTCAGTTGAAGGTAGGCGGCGGCTACGTTCAAGCCTTGCCAGTTATACGATGCGCCGACGCTGTACGCACGGTTGTTCGAGAATTGGCCGGCCGTGTTCGAAAACCCGTACATCGCACCGAGCTTGAAACCCGAGTAATTGGCGCTCTGGTAGTGCACCGAGTTGTTGACCCGGAACGAATTGTCGAGGTTGTCGTTGTCGAACGGATGCGCGAACTGCGTCCCGCCGTACTGCGTGCCCGTCAGTGCCAGCGGACCGAGGTACTGCACGACGTCGTCGTACTGACGGCCGAGCGTGACGGTACCGAACTGGTCGCTCGACAGGCCGACGAACGCCTGGCGGCCGAATTCGCGGCCGTTTTGCTTCAACGTGCCGTTGTTGATGCCGAAGCCGTTCTCCAACGTGAAGATGGCCTTGAGACCGCCGCCCAGATCTTCGGCGCCGCGCAGACCCCAGCGGCTGCCGTTCACGGCCCCGGTGCTCTGCTGCCAGTTCGAATGGCCACCCTGATTGTTCGTATAGGTGATGCCCGCATCGATGAGGCCGTACAACGTGACGCTGCTCTGCGCGTGGGCCATCGTTGCAAAAACGCCTGACAAGGCGCCGACGAGAAGAGTCTTCTTCATGTTGTCACACTCCAGAACGAGGGATTTTTCTTGTGCCGCTTCGGGGACGATCCTGCCCGTTGCTAGCGCGAGAGGCCGATGGGCATGGGATGTTGCCGTGATGAAGCAACAGGTCCGTTGCCGAACTCGCTTGAGTGTAAAGACACGACCGGCTGATCTGCCGTTTCGCTCGGCGAAATTGATTATTGAGAAAACCACAACGACCGGGGAAATCGCGCAAAGCCTTGCAGGTCAAGGCCCTGATAGCGCAGTGGCAGGAGCGGTTCCCGCAAACGTTTGTCACGGTTGTTGTCTTTCCGATACAAGGAATCCGTTCGAAAAAGACACCCGGGATCGAACGGCGGTGGGGCCCCGATTATTGACGGCGTTGCAACAGACGATTGCCGTTCGCGCGGATGATCGGCGCGCGGGTCGCGGCTATACTACCGGTTCTGCTTCCCCAAGCAGATCTTTTTCGTTGACGGAAAAGAGATCTCCAAACCTTGTCGCGCGGCCCTCCCGCCGCGCTTTTTTTGTTTGTCCGCCGTCGTTCACCATGATCTGCTGTTCATCCTACCTGATTTTTTTTT
>CBJMQH010000670.1:0-2670 GCA_966431825.1 uncultured Trinickia sp. | reverse complement strand
GGGGGGTGGGGGGTGGGGGGTGTGCCGAGGTGTGCGTGCATGTGAGCTGGGACGCCTTCATCAGGAGCGATGCCCCCGATCCGACGCGCATGTTCGCTTTCACGACACGCGGCTCGAGCCCGTTCCACGGCCATCGGTTCCTGCCGGGCGACTGGTTCGTCTTCGGCGCCGAGACACGCGGACTGCCGGCAGGCGTGCTCGACACGTTCGCGCTCACCCAGCGCGTGAGGCTGCCGATGCGCCCCGGCAACCGCAGCCTGAATCTTTCGAACACGGTCGCCGTCGTCGTATTCGAAGCCTGGCGTCAGACCGGTTTCGAAGGCGGCGCCTGACGCGCGCCGAGCGGGCGTCGCGCAGCCCGTCAGGCACCTGAACGGACAGCAAGGGGAGATGAGGCTCAGGGCTTGGCGCGCCCCGCCTGCTCGGCGCGCGCATCGCGGCGCAGCAGCGCATTGACGGCTTCGCGCGCGGCGACGCCGTCGAACAGCACCGCGCATACCGCCGCGGTGATCGGCATATCCACACCGTGCGCTTGAGCGAGCCCAAGGACGGCACGCGCGCAACGCACGCCTTCGGCGACATGGCCGAGCGCACCCAGAATGTCGTCGAGCGTACGGTCCTGTGCGAGCTGCAGCCCCACCGTACGGTTGCGCGACAGATCGCCGGTCGCCGTCAGAATCAGATCGCCGAGCCCTGTGAGCCCCGTGAAGGTCTCCGGCAGGCCGCCAAGCGCCACGCCGAGCCGCGTCATTTCCGCAAGGCCGCGCGTAATCAGCGCGGCACGTGCGTTCATGCCGAGCGCGAGCCCGTCGGCGATGCCGGTCGCGATCGCGAGCACGTTCTTGACGGCACCGCCCACTTCGACACCCACGACATCTTCGCCCGTGTAGATCCGCATCGCGCCGTGATGGAACGCCGCCACGGTGCGGTCGCGGCAGACGGACGACGCACTCGCCACCGTCAGCGCGGCCGGCAGGCCGGATGCCACTTCGCGCGCGAAACTCGGGCCCGACAGCACGCCATTGCTCGCGTGCCCCGCCAGCTCTGCCGCGACCACCTGATGCGGCAGCAACTGCGTATCGGCCTCGAAGCCTTTGCAGAGCCAGACGAGATGGGAGGGAATGCATTGCGCGTCATCGCGCATCGCACGGCAGAGCGTGCGCAGGCCCGCGACGGGCGTCGCGATCACCGCGAGCGCGTCGTCGGCTGCGCAATGCGCGAGCGCCGAGGCGAAGTCGTCTTCGTAGCGCAGCGCATCCGGCAACGCGATGCCGGGCAGATAGTGGGTATTCTCGTGCGTCGCGCCGAGGGCGGCGACGAGCGCGCGATCGCGCGCCCAGAGGACCGTATCGTGGCGCGCGGCCAAATGGCCGGCGAGCGCGGTACCCCATGCGCCCGCTCCGAAAACAGCAACCTTCATGGCCGGCACCGCGTGACGATTGCTCAATGTTGCGTGGAGCCGTTCGCCTCACCGCCCTGCTGTGCGGAGAGCTGCGCGAGACGCTGCTCGTAGAGCGCCTGGAAGTTGATTTCCGCGAGGTGGATCGGCGGGAAGCCGGCGCGCGTGATCGCGTCGGCGATGTTCGAACGCAGATACGGGAACAGGATAGTCGGGCAGGCGATGCCGATGAGCGGGTCGACCTGTTCCGTCGGGATGTTGCGGATGTCGAAGATGCCGGCTTGCTTGGCTTCGATCAGGAATGCGATCTTGTCCTTCACCTTGGCCGTCACCGTGCCCGTCACGACAACTTCGAAAATGCTCTCGGCGAGACGCTCGGCCTTCACGTCCACTTCGACTTCGACAGCCGGCATGTCCTGCTCGAGGAAGATCGCCGGGGAGTTCGGCTGCTCGAGCGAGAGGTCCTTCAGGTAGATGCGCTGGATGTTGAAGAACGGTTGGTTGTTCTGGTCCGACATGGTCTGGTCCGACATGATGACTCCGGGTGGATAAATTCAGCCGGGCAAAAGCCCGGCCGTCTAATAGGTGTCGACCGAAGGTCGACGAGCGGCGCGCCGCGCGGTTGTTACGCCGGGCGCCGCGCTCTCAAGGTCAAGGCCGCCCGGCTGCGCACGCCGCTGGCGGCATGTCAGGCCGCCTGCAACAACGGCACGAGGCCGCCCACGCGATCGAGCGCCGACAGATCGTCGAAGCCGCCGACATGCGTTTCGCCGATATAGATCTGCGGCACCGTGCGGCGCCCCGTGCGCTCCATCATTTCCTGGCGCTTCTCGGGCTCGCGGTCGATCAGGATCTTTTCGATGTGCTCGACGCCGCGCGACTTGAGCAGACGCTCGGCCATCTGGCAGTACGGGCAAACCTGGGTGCTGTACATGACGACGGGATTCACGATTCAAGGCTCCTTATTTGACGACCGGCATGCCGGCCTGCTGCCAGGCGGCAAGCCCGCCCTGCAGCGCATGGACCTCGGTGTAACCCGCTTCCGTGACGAGACGCGTCGCCTTGTTCGACTGAAGGCCGTCCTGGCAAACGAGCAACACCGGCGTAGCCTTATTCTTCGCGATCTGGCCGATTTTCGCTTGAAGCTCCGCGAACGCAAGGTGCCGAGACGACGGCAAGTGGCCATTTGCGAAGTCGGCAGCCGAGCGCAAGTCGACGACGACGGCGTTGCGCCGGTTGATGAGCTGCGTCGCCTCGGCTGCAGACAGGCC
>CBJMQH010000669.1:0-2672 GCA_966431825.1 uncultured Trinickia sp. | reverse complement strand
TATCGGCTGAAGTTTGATCCGGCCGATGCCGTTAGGACCATGGAAATGGTTGCCGGTGGCGCGTTGGACGAAGCCGCGCTGGCGGCTCGGTTCCGGCAGCGGGTCGCCGAGTAAGTCGGTGGACGATCGGCGGTTTACCCGTCACGTACTGGTAGACTCGGATAGTTCTGTCGAGGCGACGATAGACAGTCGAGTCGCCAAAAAACGAGTCATTTCAATGGCTTATGTCCATCCTGGGACGAAGTGAGCATTCGCTCCACATACCGCGCAATCAAATCGACTTCAAGATTGACCTGAGCGCCTGCCGTGAGATGTCTGAGCGTCGTGACCTCGACGGTATGCGGAATCAGATTGATCGAAAACTCGCACCCTGCTGCGGAGTCCGTCACGCTGTTGACGGTAAGGCTCACCCCGTTGACGGTAATCGAGCCTTTATAAGCGAGATATCGGCCGATTTCCGCCGGCGCAAGGATGCGCAGCTCGTGCGATTCGCCCACCCGCGCAAAGCGCGTGACGGTGCCCAGTCCGTCGACATGGCCCGAAACGATGTGCCCGCCGAGTCGCGCGTGCGCGGTCAGCGCCTTTTCCAGATTGACCTCATGCGGCTCGCCGAGCCCGACTGTGCAATTCAGGCTCTCGCGCGACACGTCGACATCGAACGCATCGGCCGTCTTCGACACCACGGTCATGCACGCGCCCTGGATGGCGATGCTGTCTCCGATCGCGACGTCGTCGAGCCCCAGCTCGCCCGCATGCACCGTCAGTCTCACGCCGGCGTCCGGCTCATTTCCTAGCGGTGTGACAGCTTCGATGCGGCCGACGGCCGCGACGATTCCAGTGAACATCGTATCCATTCTCCTGATCAGTATTAGCGCGGTTCCTGCCCGCCATTCGCGGCCCCAGCCGGGTTGGCCGGTACCAGCCGTGCGAGCACGCGCAAGTCGTCGCCTACGCGCTCGGCCGATTGGAAGGCGAGGCGGGTACGGCCGTCGAGCGTCTGCGGCGCCAGGATATCGACCATCCCGGCCGAGTTCGCGCCGAGCAGGCTCGGGGCAAGGTAGACGAGCAGTTCGTCCACGCAGCCCTCGCGCAGCAGCGAGCCGTTGAGCTTGTGTCCTGCTTCGACATGCAGTTCGTTGATACCGCGCGCGCCAAGCACGCGCAGCAGCCCCGGGAGATCGACCTTCCCGGCGGTGTTGGCAAGCGTCACGACTTCGACTCCCCGCTCGGCAAGCGCTGCAGCGCGCTCGGCATTTTGCCGATCGATCCGCGCACAGAACACAAGCAGCGGCGCGCCTTCGAGCAGACGCGCATCGAGCGGTAGATCCAACCGGCTGTCGACGAGCACACGCAACGGTTGCCGCGGCGTCTCGACGTCGCGCACCGTCAAAGCAGGGTTGTCCTCACGCACCGTGCCGATGCCCGTCAAGATCGCACACGCGCGCGCGCGCCAGTGGTGTCCGTCGGCGCGTGCGGCGGGCCCCGTGATCCACTGACTTTCGCCGCTCGGCAGGGCGGTGCGTCCGTCGAGCGATGCGGCCACCTTCATGCGCACCCACGGCGTGCCTCGCGTCATGCGCGAGACAAAGCCGATATTCAGTTCCCGCGCTTCCTGTGCCAGCAAGCCGCACCTTACGTCGATGCCGGCTTCGCGCAGCATCGCGAGGCCACGCCCCGAGACTTGCGGATTCGGGTCTTCCATCGCAGCAATCACACGCGTCACGCCCGCATCGGTCAGCGCATTGACGCACGGCGGCGTGCGGCCGAAGTGACTGCACGGTTCGAGCGTCACATAGGCGGTCGCCCCGCGCGGGTCGTGTCCGCGCCGCCGGGCGTCTTTCAGCGCCTGTACTTCGGCATGATCCTGTCCGGCCGGCTGCGTGAATCCTTCGCCGATCGCGATCCCGTTTTGCACGAGCACGCAGCCGACGCGCGGGTTGGGCGTCGTTGTATACATGCCGCGCGCAGCCAACGTCAGCGCGCGCTGCATGTGCAGAAAATCCGCTTCGGAAAACATCGGCGCAGCCCCAGCGTCAGCCGGCCAGACGCGCGAACGCGCCGCGCGCAGCGTCGATCGTCGCGTCGATCACCGTGTCGTCGTGCGTGCTCGAGACGAACCCGGCTTCGTACGCCGACGGCGCAAAGTAGACGCCGGCATCGAGCATGTGGTGGAAGAACGCGTTGAAACGCGCGATGTCGCTGCGGGACACGTCGGCGAACGTACCCGGCACCGTCTCGCTGAAGTACGGGCCGCACATGCCGACGATCGCGTCGGCCGAGAACGGCACGCCCGCTGCATTGGCGGCGGCCGCGAGCCCGTCTGCGAGGCGCTTCGTGCGTGCGGTGAGGGCCTCATAGAAGCCGGGTGCCTGGATGAGCTGCAGCGTTTTCAGGCCCGCCGCCACAGCCACAGGATTGCCGGAGAGTGTGCCGGCCTGGTAGACGGCACCTTCGGGGGCGAGATGGGCCATGATGTCGCGGCGCCCGCCGAACGCAGCGGCCGGCATGCCGCCGCCGATGACCTTGCCGAGGCAGGTCAGATCGGGCGTGATGCCGTAATGCGCTTGCGCGCCGCCCAGCGCGACGCGGAAACCGCACATGACTTCGTCGAAGATCAGCACGGCGCCGTGCTTTTCCGTCATGCTGCGCAGCGCCGACAGGAACGCCGGGTT
>CBJMQH010000668.1:0-2675 GCA_966431825.1 uncultured Trinickia sp. | reverse complement strand
AAGTCGGACGCCTTCTCGGCATTCAACTCGACCGAAAAGTTCAACACGGGTCAAGGTTTCGTGGCGTATCAGGCAACGCCGGCGCTGCTCGTCGGCGCAGGCTACAGCTACACGAAGTCGAGCGGCGACACGAGCGCGACGTACCACCAGGTTTCCCTGGGTGCCGACTACAACCTCTCCAAGCGTACCGACGTCTACCTGGTCGGCGCATGGCAGCACGCCAGCGGCCAGACACGCACGGCAGACGGCACGGGCGTCACGAGCGCGCAAGCGTCGGTCGGCTCGTACGGCTATGCAGGCACGAACTCGCAAGAGCTCGTCGCACTCGGCCTGCGTCACAAGTTCTGATCGTTTCCTCCTTCGGCATGCTCTGCATACCGAAGGATTGCAAACGTGCAGTCCTGCAAACCGGCAATGGGGCAACCCGTTGCCGGTTTTTTATCGGCTTCGTTTCCCGCTGACCCCGCTGACCGTTTCCCCCCTCTCCCGCCCCACCCAGTCCCTTCCCGCTCGAGCCGGCGAAACCGCCGTGCCGCGATTCGAGCGTGGCGTCGAAATAGCCCATCCCCAGCACCGACAGCCCGCGCCCGAGAGAGTTAAGGCATACGAAAGCGAGCGGAACGAATTCGTAAGCAAGCCGCCTCGGCGTTTTCACACGTGCATGGTGCAATGCCGCCCGTTCCTCCAATAGAAAACCAACCGCCAGCCACGTGCTTCGCTTACGCCGGCGCCCCCGTGGGAAGCGGACGAAGCAACACGATCGACCCAAAACGCGTGGCTGCAACAACAGGAGTTCGTCCCATGTTTCGCAGTAAGGTTGCCCCTATCATGTTGGCCGTCGCATCGTTCGCCACGCTCGTCGCTTGCGGCAGCTCGAACGATTCGCCGTCGAATCCGGTGAGTGTCCAGGACGCGATCGCGACAGCGACGCCAATCAAGCACGTCGTCGTGATCTTCAACGAGAACGTCTCGTTCGATCACTACTTCGGCACCTATCCGAATGCAACGAATCCCGCGGGCGAGCCGGCATTCACGGCTGCAGCGGGTACGCCCTCGATCGATGGGCTAACGTCGGCACTGCTGACGAACAACCCGAACTCGACGAATGCGGCCAACACGACGGGCGCGACGAACCCGTTCCGCCTCGACCGCACGCAAGCGGCCACGGCAGACCAGAACCACGCGTATACGGCTGAAGAACAGGCCTACGACAACGGCCTCGCCGACCTCTTCCCGAAGTACACGGGCCGCGGTACGAGCGGTGGCGCCGGCGCGTTCGGTACGACCGGCCAGGTGATGGGCTACTTCGACGGGAACACGGTCACCGCGCTGTGGAACTACGCACAGCGCTTTGCCATGAGCGACGCAGCCTACACCGACGTCTATGGCCCCTCGACGCCCGGCGCGCTTAACGTCGTGGCGGGTCAGACGAACGGCATGCAGGTCGTCAAGACGACGAAGCAACCGTCCGTCTCCGGCTCGTACTATGTCAATGACGGCCAGAACGGCTTCACGATGATCAACGACGTGGACCCAGGCAACGATGTCTGCTCGAGCACGACCAATCAGGCGCTGATGTCGGGCAAGAACATCGGGGACTTGCTCAACGCGAGCTCGATCACGTGGGGCGGCTTCATGGGCGGCTTCAATCTGGCGACGACAAACAGCAACGGCACGACGGGCTGCCTGCGCAGCACGACATCGGCCGTCGTGGGCGCCGCAACGGCCGACTACATCCCGCACCACAACTGGTTCCAGTACTACGCTTCGACGGCGAACCCGTCCCACACGCGTCCGGCCTCGACGGCAGCGATCGGCTATACGATCGCCCCGGGCAGCACGTCGATCGACCCGGCCAACCACCAATACGACTCCGACGACTTCTTCGCCTCCGTGAAGGCCGGCAACTTCCCGTCGGTTTCGTTCCTGAAAGCCCCCGCCTACCAGGATGGCCACGCGGGCTATTCGGATCCGCTCGACGAACAGGCCTTCGTCACCAAGGTCGTGAACTTCCTGCAGCAACAGCCGGACTGGAAAAACACCGCAGTGATCGTGACGTGGGATGACTCCGACGGTTGGTACGACCACGCCTACACGTCGCCGACCTCGGCTTCGTTCGACTCGGTGGCCGACCAGCTGAACGGCAGCGGCATCTGCGGCACGGGCACGCAAAAGAACGGCGTCGCCGGCAGCCCCGTCAACGGCCGCTGCGGCCCGGGCACGCGCATCCCGTTCCTCGTGATCTCGCCGTATGCGAAGAAGAACTACGTCGACCATACGCTGATCACGCAGGCGTCGGTCGTCCGGTTCATCGAGGACAACTGGCTCGGCGGTCAGCGCATCGGCGGCGGTTCGTTCGACGCAACCGCCGGCGACATCCGCTCGATGTTCGACTTCAGCGGTGCCAACAACGCAACGCCGCTCTACCTCGATCCGTCGCTCGGCACCCCGCTCTCGGCCGCTCCGGCGATCTGATCGATTGACTTCACCCGGACCGCCCGGCGCGCTTTTCCGCCGGCGCGGGCCGCGAAAGACCGATGCGCCACGGCCCGGCAACGGGCTGTGGCTTTTTTGCTCCTATGGGGCAGGCCCCAAACAAGAAGCCACTCGCAAGCACCTCACGATGCCCTCCGCGACCACCGCCACGCGCTTCGGATCCCCGAACACGGCGCGCA
>CBJMQH010000667.1:0-2675 GCA_966431825.1 uncultured Trinickia sp. | reverse complement strand
GAGTTGGCCGCGCAGCCCGGCGTGCGCGGCGGCAACTGTCCGTTGACCGAGCCTGACAAGGTCGTCGTCAAGCATGGCGTGACGATCGTCGGGTACACGAACCTGCCCGCCATGGTGCCGGCTGACGCTTCCTCCCTCTACGCGCGCAACCTCGCCGATTTCCTGAATTTGATCGTGACGAAGGAAGGCGCGCTCAACATCGACCTCGCCGACGACATCGTCGCGGCGACGCTGCTTGCGCGCGATGGTGCGCTCGCGCGCAAGGCAGCTTAGCCGCGCTTCGCGAACCGGAGATTTCGACGATGGAACTCATCAACCATACCGTCATCAACCTGATCATCTTCGTGTTGGCCGTCTATGTCGGCTACCACGTCGTCTGGAACGTGACCCCCGCGCTGCATACGCCGCTCATGGCCGTGACGAACGCGATCTCGGCGATCGTGATCGTCGGCGCGATGCTTGCCGCCGGGCTCACGCTCGGCGCGCCGGGCAAGTTCTTCGGCACGTTCGCCGTGCTGCTTGCCGCCGTCAACGTCTTCGGCGGCTTCCTTGTCACGCGGCGCATGCTCGAGATGTTCAAGAAGAAAGAACCGAAGAAGGCCGCATCGAAGGAGGGCGCGTAAATGAGCCTGAACGTCGTCACGCTGCTTTACCTCGTCGCCTCGGTTTGCTTCATCCAGGCGCTCAAGGGGCTGTCGAACCCGAAGAGTGCGCGCGCCGGCAACGTCTTCGGCATGGTCGGGATGGCGCTTGCGATCGCAACGACAATCGCGCTGATCGTCAAACAGGCGGCGCTCCTCGGCTCGAATCTGGCGCTCGGTCTCGGGCTGCTGTTCGGTGCGCTCGTCGTTGGCGGGGCGATCGGCGCGTACATCGCCGCGCGCGTCGAAATGACGAAGATGCCCGAGCTCGTCGCGGCCATGCACTCGCTGATCGGGCTTGCGGCCGTCGCGATTGCCTACGCCGTGGTGTCCGAGCCGGCCGCCTTCGGCCTCGTGGCCGAGGATGCGCCGTATGCCGGATTCCTGCCCTACGGCAACCGCGTCGAGCTGTTCATCGGCACCTTCGTCGGGGCGATCACGTTCTCCGGTTCCGTCATCGCGTTCGGCAAGCTCTCGGGCAAGTACAAGTTCCGGCTGTTCCAGGGCGCCCCCGTCGTCTATGCCGGCCAGCATCTGATCAACCTGATGCTCGCGCTCGGCATGCTCGGCTTCGGCATCATCTTCTTCCTCACGCAGTCGTGGCTGCCGTTCGTCATCATGACGCTGATCGCGTTCGCGCTCGGCGTGCTGATCATCATCCCGATCGGCGGCGCCGACATGCCCGTCGTCGTCTCGATGCTGAACTCCTACTCGGGGTGGGCTGCGGCCGGGATCGGCTTCTCGCTCAACAACGCGATGCTGATCATTGCCGGGTCGCTCGTCGGCTCGTCGGGGGCGATTCTCTCGTACATCATGTGCCGCGCGATGAACCGCTCGTTCTTCAACGTGCTGCTCGGCGGCTTCGGCGCGGAACCGGGGGCGGCGGCGAGAAGCGCCGCGGCCGGCGAGCGGCCCGTCAAGTCGGGCTCGGCCGAAGATGCCGCGTTCATGCTCGGCAATGCCGAAAGCCTCGTTATCGTGCCCGGCTACGGGCTTGCCGTGGCACGCGCGCAGCATGCCTTGAAGGAGTTGACCGACAAGCTCATCGAGAAGGGCGTCGACGTGCGCTACGCGATCCACCCCGTTGCGGGGCGCATGCCGGGCCACATGAACGTGCTGCTCGCCGAAGCCGAAGTGCCGTACGACCTCGTCTACGAGATGGAGGACATCAACAACGCGTTCGGCCAGACCGATGTCGCGCTGATCCTCGGCGCGAACGACGTCGTCAATCCTGCTGCCAAGAACGATCCGGGCTCGCCGATCGCCGGCATGCCGATCATCGAGGCCTACAAGGCGCGCACGGTCATCGTCAACAAGCGGTCGATGGCGGCCGGCTATGCGGGGCTCGACAACGACCTCTTTTACATGGACAAGACGATGATGGTCTTCGGCGACGCGAAGAAGGTCATCGAGGATATGGTCAAGTCCGTCGAATGAGCGCCGAGCGCAGTCGGTGCGAGCGCGGCGCGGGCCTAGCCCGCGGGCGCTTCGATCTGGCGCAGGTAGTCGGCGAGCCGCCGCCCGGCCGTATCGGGGAACGGTTCGTGTTCGGCCACCTGCGTCATGCGCGCGATGTCGAAGTTGCGGAATTGCCCGCGCAGCTCGCACCATGCACCGACCGTCCATTTGCCGCCCCAATAGACGAGGGACAGCGGCCAGATACGCCGCTGCGTGCATGCGCCGAGCCGGTCCCTGTACGCGAAACTGACGACCCGACGCGTGTCGACAGCGCGGTGCAGCGTGTCGACGTTCACCGAGAACTGCCGATCGATGTGGAACGACGGGGCAAAGACGGCGAGCCGCTCGAGCGTGGCCCGTTTCTCGGCCGGCATGGCCGAGGAGATTTTCGCGAGCGCCGTGCGCGCGCCGCTTGCGAGGCCCGCACCACCCCACGTTTCGATCATGCGCGCGCCCGCGGCGAGTGCGGCCAGCTCGTCGGCCGTGGACGTGAGCGGCGGAAGGCTGGCCGCGCGGCTCCAGCCGTAGCCGATGTCTGCCTCGCCCTCGATCTGCACGCCCAAAAGCTGCAGATCG
>CBJMQH010000666.1:0-2676 GCA_966431825.1 uncultured Trinickia sp. | reverse complement strand
CGACGACGAGGAACAGGAACGTGATGATCTGCCCGGTGCGCCCATGCAGCATCACGGCCACGTTGACGAGCGTCAATGCTGCGATGCCAATGAAAATCGCCCGGCTGCGGCCGCTGCGCGCCGATAAGGCCAGGTCGGCGGCCTGGTAGAAGAGCAGCGCGTCGAACATACCGGCCGCGATGTGATTCTTGAAGACCCATGCCTTCGAGAGCGGCAGGTCTGTGCTGTGAGCCGGTCCTAGCGCGGTCAATCCGAGGCCGTTCGTCGTCGACATCACGACGATCAGCGTCAACGTCGCGAACAGACTCCAGCGCACGACCGGCGCCCAGTCGGAGTCCTCGAACGCGATGACAGCGAGCGGCAGCAGCAGCAGCTTCGAATACTTGCCGACCCAGGACCAGGCTTCGCCGTGCGGTGCGACCGTCCAGGCGACACTCGCCGCGAGGGTAGCGAGCAGCAACACGGCGGTCAGCGCGGCCCGTTGCCCCGGCAACCCAGGCAGGCGGCGCCAGAACTCGGGCGCGGTGAGCAGCGCCAGCGCGAAGAGTGCGCATGTGATGTTCGTCAGCGCCGTCGATACGGGCGTCATACACAGGGCTGCGATGGCGAACACGCGCGCGACGGTGAGCCGGTGCGTCGGAGAAAGAGGCGTGACAGGCATGAACGTGGATCTTTATACGAGGCGGCGCCCGCGGCATGAGCGGGCGCTGCCTTTACGTGGGGCGGGTGGCCGACGGACAAGCGCGAGTATACGGTAGTCGCAAGCCGATTCTGCCGAGCTGTTGTCCAGCAGCTTGTTATCCGAGCGCGCGCTTGACACGCGCCCGCAGAAGCGCAAAGCGCAGTCGCGCGTCGGCCGCGGGGTCGGCGACGTCGAGACGATCGCCTGCCACTTCGCCGCGGCGCAGGTAGAAGCGGTCGAACGTCGACTGCGTCATTCCCCACTTGTTCAGGAACTGCCGGCGACCGTCGTTCTTGACGACCTTGCCGGTGCTTTTTTGCTGGAAGTGATAGACGAGGCTGTCGCCTACGCCGAGAAAGATGCGGCACCCGGCGTCCCACAGCTTCATCGAAAAATCGTTGTCGCTGCTCATCCCGGGGCTCAGCTCGCTGCTGTAGCCGCCCAGTTTGTGCCACCAGTCGCGGTGCACGAGGGTTGGCGGCCAGGTCGCACCACGCCAATCGGGACGCCGCAGGCCGGCTGTCGCGCTGACGAGTTCGGCGGCATCGAATGTTGCCGCGTCACATCCGAAGTTGTGCACGACGACGCAAGGGTTTCCCGTATCGACGGGCTCGATCATCGTGCCGGAGAGCATGAACAGATCCGAGGGCATCCGTGCAATGCGGCTTGCGAGCGCCGAGTCCCAACCCGGGCAGCAATACATGTCGTCGTTCATGTAGACGATGTATTCACGCGTGGCCCGCGCCGCCGCCAGATTGACCGCATGACAGATGCCGATGTTCGTCGGCGACGAAGTATGGGCGATTCCCGTTGTGCGTACCCACTCGAGCGTGCCGTCGGACCCGTCATTCACGTGCACGATGATCTCGTGGTCGTGCGCGGAGTGCGCGCGCAGGCTCTCGATGACGAGCTTCAGGTAAGGCAGGTTGTTCCAGGTGGGAATGATGATCGAGAACATCGGGTTCGCTTGCAGTGATCGTCGGGAAAGGTCGGCTGTGCCCGGTCAGCGGCTGGGCGCCGAACGCGCATTGTACCGTCGTGACCCCGGGGCTCGGCGCGCGAGGCTTTGCGGCATCTCAGGGGCGCTCAGTGCCCGCGTTGCTGTCGTGTGGCAAGGCCGAGTTTCAGGAATCGGTAATAGACCGTTTGTGCGTTGAACGCTGCGATGATGAACCCGGCCTGACCGTCTAGGAAGCCGAGCCTCAGGACATACGTGCGAAAGAATGCCCATGCCCCGCGCAGCAGCGCGGGCGCGAGCCCGCCCCGTTTGCCGGCGGCCAGCCGTTGCCGAGCGCCTGCGCTGGAATAGGCGTCGAGTTTGCGCAAGACCGTTTCGAAGTCCTCGTACGAGTAGTGGAGGAGCTTGCCCGGCAGACGCTCGGCGGCGCCTTCGAAGATGAGTCGCTCATGCACGAGATCGTCGGAGAACTGCGCCTTGTGCCGCTTGAACAGACGCGGGATCCAGTCCGGATACCACCCGCTGTGGCGAATCCAATGTCCGCAGAAGCTCGAGAGCCGATCGACCGAATACACATCGGCCCGTGGTGCGCGAATGGCTTCGAGGATGGAGGCGGCAAGGTCCGGCGTAACGATTTCGTCCGTGTCGATCGACAGCACCCAGTCCGTATCGAGTTCGGCGACGGCGCGATTCTTTTGCGGGCCGAATCCGGGCCAGTCAGGCACGACGACCAAGCGGGCACCGTGCGCGGCGACGATGGCCTGCGTGCGGTCGGTACTGCCGTTGTCGACGACGACAATCGAGTCGGCGAACGCAAGCGCGTCGAGGCACTGCGCGAGGCGCGCCTCGGCGTTAAGCGCGATGATGGCGACGCCGAGTGTGGGGCGGCGGACAGCGTCGATATCGGAAGCGGTGGTGTGCGGCACGGTGTGGGCGTAACGAGTGCTAAATGGGGGGATTTCGCGAGTCGGCCAGTATACCGGCTGGGCCGCACGCAGCGATCGGCCAGGCCGCCCCGCTATAATGAGCAACTTTT
>CBJMQH010000665.1:0-2677 GCA_966431825.1 uncultured Trinickia sp. | reverse complement strand
GCTGCGCGACATTGCCGTGGATCTGCTCGCGCGCCAACAGGAACTTGCACAGCTTGCGCAGCGGCGGCTGACGGGCGGCATCGGCACGCAGCTCGAACTCAGTCAGGCACAGGCGCCGCTGCCCGAGTACGAGCGGCAGGTCGAAGCGCTCGATGAGGCCATCGCGCTCGATCGCAACCAACTCGCCGCACTCCTCGGCGCCGGCCCCGGTGCCGGCGACGCGCTGACGCGCCCCGCGCTCGCGCTCGATGTGTGGATCGGCCTGCCCTCGACAGTGCCCGCCGAGCTGATCGGCCACCGCCCCGACGTCGTCGCGGCCCGCTGGGCCGTCGCCGGTGCGGCGCGCGGCGTCGACGTGGCGCATGCCGCGTTTTACCCCAACATCGATTTGATCGCCTCGCTCGGCGCCTATGCCGCGGCCGGCCCGCTGTTCCAGTTCCTGCACGCGGCCAACGGCGGCTGGAGCGCCGGCCCCGCCCTGTCGCTGCCGATTTTCGATGCGGGGGCGCTGCGCGGCCGCTACGGCGCCGCCAATGCTCAGTACGACGAAGCGGTCGAACACTACAACGGCACCGTCATCGGCGCATTGAAGGAGATCGCCGACGCGCTCGTCCGGTCGCGCTCCCTCGCGGCCCAACAAAGCGACGCGCAACGCTCGGCGGCGGCGGCCGAACGCAGCTATCGCCTCGCGACGGTCGGCTTTCGGCGCGGGCTGAACGACTACGTGAACGTCGTAGTCAGCGAGACGCAATGGCTTTCCGCTCGCGAACGCGTTGCACAGATCCAGGCGGCCCGACTCGCTGCGCATGCCGCGCTGATGGGCGCGCTCGGCGGCGGCCTCGCGGCGCCGGGCGACAGCCCTGCGGACGCGGCCATGGCGCCTTCCGCCACCCGTCGGGCGGCACAATGACGACGCCCGCATCCCCCGCCCCACGCCCGCGCGAACGCCTGCAAGGCGCGCTGCGCGGCTGGTGGCGCGATGAAGGGCTCGTCTGGGTGCATATCGCGAAGGCCCTGCTCGCCGCGTTTCTTGCGCTCGGCATCGCGATGCGGCTCGACTTGCCGCAGCCGCGCACGGCAATGACCACCGTCTTCATCGTCATGCAGCCGCAAAGCGGCGCCGTGCTGGCCAAGAGCTTTTATCGGATTGCCGGCACGCTCGTCGGGCTCGTCGCGATGATGACGATCATGAGCCTCTTTGCTCAGCAGCCCGAACTGTTCCTGGGCGCCGTCGCATTATGGACCGGCATTTGCACGGCAGGCGCGGCCCGCAACCGCAACTTCCGCTCGTACGGCTTTCTGCTCGCCGGCTATACGGCCGCGCTGATCGGCATACCGGCTGCACAGCATCCCGAAGGGGCCTACCTCGCCGCTTTGACACGTACGGCCGAAGTCACGCTCGGCGTGCTCTGTGCCGGCTTGGTCAGTGCGCTCGTCTTGCCCGAGCATGCGAGCGAGCAGATGCGCACAGCGGTGCGCGCGCGCTTTTCGGCGTTCGTCGAGTATGTCGCCGCAGCGCTCGCGGGGCAGATGGCGCGCGAAGACATCGAGCGCAAGAACGCCGCGCTGCTGGCCGAGATCGTCGGCTTCGAGGCGATGCGCAGTGTCGCCGTGTTCGAAAAACCGGATACGCGCGCGCGCAGCGGCCGGCTCGCGCGCCTGAACAGCGAGTTCATGACCGCGTCGACACGCTTTCACGCGCTTCACCAGTTGATGAACCGTCTGCGCAGCGCCGGCGCCCTTGACGCCGTCGAGGCATTGGAGCCTTTCTTCCGCGAACTCGCACCGCTGCTCCACGCACCCGGCGAACCCGTGCTCACTGCCGCTGAAGCAGCCGGCTCTGCCGCCAAGCTCGATGCGTACAAGGCGGCACTGCCGCGGCGCGTCCGCGACTTGCGCAACGCGTTAGCGGCCCGGCCCGACTTTGCACTGCTCGATTTCGATACGGGCGCGGAACTGCTCTACCGGTTCGTCGACGACATGCACGCCTACGCGCTCACCTACGCGTCGCTCGCTGCCACGACGCACGCGCGCGAGCGCTGGCCGGAGCGCTACGAACCCAAGACCAACGCGGTTGCGACGGCGGTCGCCGGCCTGCGCGGCGCCATCGTGATGGCCGTGCTCGGCGCGTTCTGGATCGCCACCGCATGGCCGAGCGGCGCAACGCTCGTTCTCAACGCTGCGGCCGTCTGCGCGTTGGCGTCGTCGTCGCCGCGGCCCACGCGCATGGCGCTGCAGATGGCCGGCGGCACGGTGCTGGCCACGCTCGTCGGCTTCATCGTCGTATTCGGCGTGTATCCCCGTATCGTCGGTTTCCCGCTGCTGTGTGCGGTGCTGGCACCGCCGCTCGCGTTCGGCGTATTCCTGACGACGCGCCGTGCGTTTGCGGGCTACGGCGCCGGGTACTGCATTTTCTTTTGCGTACTGGCCGGGCCCGACAACGTGATGCGCTACGACGCGGCCGGCTTTGCGAACGACGCCCTCGCGCTGATTCTGTCGATGATCGCCTGCGCCGCTGCGTTTGCCGTCCTGCTGCCGCCTTCGACGCCGTGGCTGCGCCGCCATCTGCTGTCGGACTTGCGCGCTCAGGTCGTGGTCGCCTGTCGCGAGCCGTTCGTGCGCGCGCGCTCGCGCTTCGAAAGCCGTGCGCGCGATCTGGCGTTCCAGGCTTATGCGT
>CBJMQH010000664.1:0-2684 GCA_966431825.1 uncultured Trinickia sp. | reverse complement strand
CGCGAAGCCGTGACGGTCCAATGGCCCACGTCGCAGCCCATGTGCGTCCGTGTGTGCGCGACGCTCGGCTGCCGGGTCGCGCCCCCGCGCGACATCGACGGCTTGCGCGTCGAGGCCACCGATCTGCGCCAGATCGATGGGCCGCACCGGCTGGAGCTGCGTGTGCCGCTGCGTAACCGCTTCGGCATTGCGCTCGCCTACCCGTCGATCGAACTCACGCTGTTCGACGCGAAGAACAACGTTGCGATTCGGCGTATCCTGCCGCCGCAGGACTACGTGCCGCCCGGCACGCAGATCGCCGCGGGGCTGCCGGCGCGCACCACGCAGACGATGGTCGTGCGCCTGGACAGCGGCGATACGGTCGCCACGAACTTCCGCGTTCAAATTTTTTACCCGTAGCAATCGGGCATACGCCGTTACGGCGCGATGCCCCCCCTCGCTTTCGCGACAACCGTACGACATTCCGGAGCACACCATGAGTCAAGTCACGCTGGGCGGTAACCCGATCGAAGTAGGCGGCACGTTCCCGTCGGTCGGCCAAAAGGCGCCCGAGTTCTCGCTCGTCGGCAAGGATTTGAAGCCCGTTACGCTGGCGGACTTCGCCGGCAAGCGCAAGGTGCTCAACATCGTCCCGAGTCTCGACACGCCGACCTGCGCCACCTCGACGCGCAAGTTCAACGAAGCAGCCGCGAAGCTCCAGAACACGGCCGTGATCGTGGTTTCCGGCGATCTGCCGTTCGCGGCATCGCGCTTTTGCACGACCGAAGGGATCGAAAACGTCGTCACGGCGTCGACGTTCCGCGGCCACGAGTTCGCCAAGGCGTACGGCGTGGACGTGACGAGCGGTCCGCTGACGGGTTTGACCGCACGTGCGGTCGTCGTGCTCGACGAGCAGAACCAGGTCCTGCACGCGGAGCTCGTTGGCGAAATCAAGAACGAACCGGACTACAACGCCGCGCTTGCCGCGCTCAACTAACGGGGACTGCCGCCCCTACACAAAACGCCGCGCCGCTCGCGCGGCGTTTTTGTATCGCGGCTTCGCCCGACTCTCTATATAAGGAACCCACATCTTGGCTACGCTGATCTGCGGCTCGCTCGCCTACGACAACATCATGACCTTCCAGGGTCGCTTTCGTGAGCACATCCTGCCCGAGCAGGTTCACATTCTGAACGTGAGCTTCCTCGTGCCGACGATGCGGCGCGAATTCGGCGGATGTGCGGGCAACATCGCTTACGCGCTGCGCCTGCTCGGCGGCGACGCGCGCATCATGGCGACGCTCGGCGAAGTCGACGCCCAGCTCTACCTCGATCGTCTGAACGACCTCGGACTCTCGCGCGAGCACGTGCGCGTGGTGCCGGGCACGTACACGGCGCAGGCCATGATCACGACCGACCTCGACAACAATCAGATCGCCGCATTCCACCCGGGCGCGATGATGCAATCGCATCTGAACGAGGCCGACAAGGCGCAAGGAATCAAGCTCGGCATCGTCGCCCCCGACGGCTACGAAGGCATGATCCAGCACACCGAACGGCTCGCCGCGTCGGGCGTCCCGTTCGTCTTCGACCCGGGCCAGGGCTTGCCGCTCTTCACCGCGGACGCCCTGCGCCGCGCAATTGAACTCGCCACCTATGTTGCAGTCAACGACTACGAGGCTAAACTCGTCAGCAACAAGACTGGCTGGTCGATCGACGAGATCGCAAGCCGCGTCGATGCACTGATCGTGACGTGCGGGGAGCAAGGCGCGCAGATTCATCATGGCGGCCAGTGCGAACACATTCCCGTGGTGCCGGCAGCGCGCGTAACCGACCCGACCGGCTGCGGCGACGCGTTCCGCGGCGGGCTGCTCTACGGGATCGAACACGGCATGGACTGGGCGAGCACGGGTCGCCTCGCGAGCCTGATGGGCTCATTGAAAATAGAACAGCCGGGACCGCAGACCTACGCGCCATCGCGCACGGAAATCGAAGACCGGTTCAAGCAGGCGTTCGGTTACGGCCTGCAGTAATCTTTGTGGAGTACGGACAATCATGAAAACATCGATTCGCCTCATGGCCGCCGCGGTGCTCGTCGGCTCGCTGGCCATGACGGGGTGCGCGTACAACAGCAGCTCGGCCGACGTCTATCGGGCGGACCAGGCTCAGAGCGAACAGACAGTCCGCATGGGCACTGTCGAGAGCGTGCGCGCGGTTCAGATCAGCTCGAACAACGGACAGCCGAGCGGCATTGGCGCGTTGGGCGGCGGCGCATTGGGTGCAGTGGCCGGCAGCGCACTCGGCGGCGGCCGCGGGTCCATCGTCACCGGGATCATCGGCGGGATCGCCGGTGCTGTCGCCGGCAATGCGGTCGAGAACGGCGTCGCGGTGAAAAGCGGTGTCGAGATCACGGTTCGTCTCGACAACGGCGACCTGCGCGCCATCACGCAAACGGCCACGGGCGAGCTCTTCCGCGCCGGCGATCGCGTGCGCCTGCTCTCCAGCGGCGGCGTGACACGCGTCACACACTAACGCGCAGCCCAGGCGCCGATAAAAAAATCCCGCCGCGGGGACGACCCGGGGCGGGATTTTTTGATGCAAGCGCGGTGTACACCACGCTTCCAGTCACCGAGCCGACGATTACGGACGGCTGCCGTTCGGGAACGGCCATGCAGCGGCCGGGTTCAGCGCGGTCTTCACGCTCGGCG
>CBJMQH010000663.1:0-2687 GCA_966431825.1 uncultured Trinickia sp. | reverse complement strand
GGTTGGCGAACAGCTGCAGGTGCTTGCGCAGGCCGAGAATGGCCTGCTCGGGGCGCAGCGCGCGCTCGAGCGAATCGTACTTCCAGTCGCCTACGGCGCCGAAGAGGATCGCATCGGACTCCTTCGCAAGCTTGAGCGTGGCCTCGGGCAGCGGGTGACCCGCAGCTTCGTAGCCGGCGCCGCCGACCGGTGCTTCTTCGAGCTCGAAACGCTCGCCGAGCGCGTTGAGCACCTTGACCGCTTCCTTGACGATCTCGGGGCCGATGCCGTCGCCGGGCAGCACTGCAATCTTCATTTCGTTTTTCCTATGGGAATGGCGGATTGTCTTTTCGCACGGCCGCGTTTTTCGCGGCCGTCACAGGTTCGTTGCGCAGCGGGGTTGGCTTCAGCGTACGAGCCGGTTGTTGAGCCAGGGCTGCTTGGCGATGCGTTCGGCTTCGAATGCGCGAATCTTGTCGGCATGCCGCAGCGTGAGGCCGATATCGTCGAATCCGTTCAACAGGCAGTACTTGCGGAAGGCGTCCACTTCGAACGCGTATTCGCGCCCGTCGCCGGCACGGACCACCTGGGCTTCGAGGTCGATCGTCAGCTGAAAGCCGTTGAACGCGTAGGTCTCGTTGAACAGATGATCGACTTGCTGCTCCGAGAGTTGAATCGGCAGCACGCCGTTCTTGAAGCAGTTGTTGAAGAAGATATCGGCGAAGCTCGGCGCGATGATCGCGCGAAAGCCGTACTGCTGCAGCGCCCACGGTGCGTGCTCGCGCGAGCTGCCGCAGCCGAAGTTCTTGCGCGCGAGCAGGATCGACGCGCCCTGGTAGCGCAGCTGCTTGAGCACGAAGTCGGGGTTCAGCGGACGACGCGAGTTGTCCTGGCCCGGCTCGCCGTGGTCCAGATAACGCCATTCGTCGAAGAGATTCGGGCCGAAGCCCGTGCGCTTGATCGACTTCAGGAACTGCTTGGGGATGATCGCATCGGTGTCGACGTTCTCGCGATCGAGGGGCGCGACGAGCCCGGTGTGCACGACAAATTTATCCATGGTCCAGTTACTCCGCGGCCTTTTTGATTGCGTGTCCTGCTTCGCTCATGTCTTGACCGAAACCTGCAACGGTGTTGCAGGCGGTCAGGGAGCCGAGCGCTCCCAGCAATGCGCCGGCGAGCGCGAGTGCCGCTGCGCGACGCCAACACTTCATAGCGTTCATTGCTTCACCCCAACTTGCGAATATCGACGAAATGGCCTTCGATGGCGGCGGCAGCGGCCATGGCCGGGCTTACCAGATGGGTACGCCCGCCGGCACCCTGCCGGCCTTCGAAGTTGCGGTTCGACGTGGACGCGCAACGCTCGCCCGGGTCGAGCCGGTCGGCGTTCATCGCGAGGCACATCGAGCAGCCGGGTTCGCGCCATTCGAACCCTGCTTCCGTGAATACCTTGTCGAGCCCTTCGCGCTCGGCCTGCGCCTTCACGAGGCCCGAACCCGGCACGACCATCGCGAGACGGACGTTCGAGGCCACACGGCGGCCCAGCTTTCGCACGACCCAGGCGGCTGCACGCAAGTCTTCGATGCGGGCGTTCGTGCACGAGCCGATGAAGATCTTGTCGACGTTGATCGATTCCATCGGTTGATTCGGTTCGAGCGCCATGTATTGCAGCGCGCGTTCCATCGCGTTGCGCTTGACCGGGTCTTTTTCGCGCTCGGGGTCCGGCACGCGGCTGTCGATTGCCGTGACCATCTCGGGCGACGTGCCCCAGGTGACCTGCGGGACGATTTCCGCCGCGTTCAACTCGACGACGCGGTCGAAGTGCGCGCCCGCGTCGGAGTGGAGCGTGCGCCAGTATTCGACGGCGTGATCCCATTCGACGCCTTGCGGCGAGAATGGGCGATCTTTGAGGTATTCGATCGTGGTGTCGTCGACGGCGACCATGCCCGCACGGGCGCCGGCTTCGATCGCCATGTTGCAGACCGTCATGCGGCCTTCCATCGACAGCGAGCGGATCGTAGAGCCGCCGAATTCGATTGCGTAGCCGGTGCCGCCTGCAGTGCCGATCTTGCCGATGATCGCGAGCACGATGTCTTTGGCCGTGCAGCCGCGCGGCAGCGCGCCTTCGACCTTGACGAGCATGTTCTTGCTCTTTTTCTGCAGCAGTGTTTGCGTGGCGAGCACGTGCTCGACTTCGGAAGTGCCGATACCGTGCGCAAGCGCACCGAATGCACCATGCGTCGACGTGTGCGAATCGCCGCAGACGATCGTCATGCCCGGCAGGGTTGCGCCCTGCTCCGGCCCGATGATGTGGACGATGCCTTGGCGCAAGTCGTTCATCTTGAACTGCGTGATACCGTAGGCGTCGCAGTTGGCGTCGAGCGTATCGACCTGGAGCTTCGAGACGGGATCGGCGATGCCGTGGGTGCGGTCGGTGGTGGGCACGTTGTGGTCCGACACCGCGAGGTTCGCGCTCACGCGCCAAAGCGGACGCTCAGTGATCTTCAGACCTTCGAACGCCTGCGGGCTGGTGACTTCGTGCAGCAAATGGCGGTCGATATAAAGAAGCGTCGTGCCGTCTTCTTCGGTGTGGACTACGTGCGAGTCCCACAGCTTGTCGTAGAGAGTCTTTGGCATGGTATGCGGGGAGTTCATGACATCGGGCGCGTTTTCCGGGAAAGCCCCGGTTCGGTCGATTATGCCACGCGCTC
>CBJMQH010000662.1:0-2691 GCA_966431825.1 uncultured Trinickia sp. | reverse complement strand
TTCTGTCGAGTAGAGGGAGTGAGCAACGCCAACCGGTTGCGTTTGGAGATTCACCGTACGCGGTCTTTAAATCACGCCTCTCAGAGCTGTAGCATCGAACTCTGAGGTGTGGCAGCGGCGACTCAGCGGAGATCGGCGGGCATATTCCACGGCAACAACGCGTCGTAGTCCTCGACGGTCGTGGCGAGCGGCAGTTTCTGGAAGAGCCAGTGGAGGTAGTGGTAGGGATCGATGCGGTTAGCGCGGCACGTTTCCACGAGCGAATACAGGTTTGCGCTCGCGTTCGCACCGGCGACAGTGTCGGCGAACATCCAGCCGCGGCGGCCTAAACAGAATGGCCGGATGGCGTTCTCACAAGGGTTGTTCGAGATGGCCCAGTCGCCGTTTTCGATGTAGCGAACGAGCTTTGGCCATTGCCCCTGCATGTAATTCAACGCCTTGCCCAGCAGGCTACCGGGCACGACGTTGGGTAGGTGCTCCCGCATCAGCCGATGGATGAGCTCGAGCACGCGAGCACTGTATCGTCGTCGCAGCCGCTGTCGCCGGTGCGCTTCCCATGTTTCGCTGCGCGCCTCGGCGGCGAACAGTTTGCCGATCAATTTGATGAAACGCGTAGCCAGCAGATCGGGCGTACGTGCCGCCTTCGGGACGTTGTCTTCCGCCTTTACAAAGCCCCTTCTAGCATGCGTCCAACATGCAAGGTGGATGAGCCGATGACGTTGTGCGATGCCGTCGTAAGGGGCGTACCCGTCGGTCATCAGCACCGCGCCTTCGCGAACGCCGTCGAACAGCTTATCGGCCAGCTTGCCGCCGCGACCGGGCGTGTAGGTGAACACGCGCACAGGCGTGTCCGAGTCGGTCATCTGCGCCCAGAGGTAACTCTTTGTCTGCGGTTGTCGGCCTTCTTCCTTCAGGACCTGGAAGGTTGTCTCGTCGCAGTAGATCAGTTCGGCATCGAGCAGCGCATCGCGTAGCAGGTTGATCACGGGCTGCGTCGCCAGGCCCACGCGCACCATACTCGCCGCCAGCGTGTTCGAGGAGATGTCGCCACCGAAGCGCCGTAGCAGGCCCGCTTGCCGGTACAGCGGCATGCCGAACTGATACTTGCCGGTGGCGACCCACGCGAGTGCCGATTCCGTCAGCAGTCCTCGCGGGATGATGCGTGCGGGTGCCGGCGTGACCTTGATGCCCAGGTCGCAGCACGGGCATGCATACTTCACGCGCTGATGTTGGGTGACCCGAATTTGCTCCGGAATCACGTTCAATTGCTCGCTGATTTCCACACCGATCTCGACCAGCGCATGGCCGTCGTTTGAGCAGAACCGTTCGGCCTCAGGCAGTTCGTGACGGCGGATATCGCGCGGCAGTGCGGGATCGAGCGGCTTGCGGCCTCGTTTGTTGCGCGTGTGCGCGGCGACCTTCGTTCCGGGCGTGTCTTCTTGCGCCGGTGTCGCG
Organism: uncultured Trinickia sp.; assembly: GCA_966431825.1. Lineage (GTDB taxonomy): Bacteria > Pseudomonadota > Gammaproteobacteria > Burkholderiales > Burkholderiaceae > Trinickia. The sequence goes on along the minus strand of CBJMQH010000662.1, from coordinate 1,236 downwards.
TTGGCGCCGAGTACTTCGGCTTCGTTGAACAGGCCGAGTTGTTCGGACTCGCGCGCCTCGCTCTTCGCACCGAACAGTTCGCGCCGGAAGGCGCGCAGCCGTTCCTCGGCAAGATCGCGCTCGGCCGTCACCAGGCGCAGCGTGCTTTGCAATTCGTCACGCTCGCGCTGAAGCGCGTCACGCTGCTCGCGCATCGCGAGTAGCGCCTTCAGTTCATCGGCATCGATGGTGACGTTGATCGGCATGCTGCTTTGACTAGCATGCCGATCGCGCGTTCAGCTCACGCGCAGATAGTTGCGCTTGGGATGGCGTTCAAGTGCAGCGATATCGACACCGTCGACGAGCCAGTGTAGTAACTCGACGCTCAGCGTCACCACCGCCGTCTTGCTGTCGGGCCACGCGAACCGATCGCCCGCTTCGAGCCGCTTGAGCAGGAGCCAGAAGCCGTTGCGCTCCCAGCCCAGAATCTTGATGCGATCGCGGCGCCGATTGCCGAACACGAATAGCGCGGGCGCCATCGGGCTCAGTTGCATTGCCTGTTCGACCAGGATCGACAGACTGTTGATCCCGCAGCGGAAATCTACCGGATCGCGATGGAGGTAGACCTTCAGTTCGTCGTCGAACCGGAACACGGCAGCCTCCCGAACATCTGGACCAGCGTGCTTAGTTCGTCGATGCCGGCCTGGCCCAGGTTGAACTCGACGCCGTTAGGCAGGCGCACGTTCAGTGCAAAGGCGATTGGAGTAGCCGGGACGGATGGCGCCGCCGCAACAGCAGCGGCTACGACCGGCACGAATGCGGACGTAGGCGTCCCACCCTGCGGCGCCTCCGGAACGCCGTCGCGTACCCGCACGCCATCGCCCGAGTCCACGACAACGGCACCGTCCTTTGCACAGCGATCGCTCTCGCGCTCGAGCAGGTACTTCGTAATCCACTTGCGCAGTAGATTGGCGTTGACCCCGTGCTCCTGCGCCAGGCGTGCCACGGACATACCCGGACGCAGTGCCGCCTCGACCAGCGCGCGCTTGCCCTTCTCGTCGTAGCGCCGCCGCCCATCGCGGCTGCGCGAAACAACCTGCAACTCTGAGTGATGCTCTGTCATAGGTGTCCACCTCCGTTTGGTGGACACATGCTGGCCTCTCAGAGCGTCACTGGGTAGACGTGGTTAATCGATCGCATACGATTCACCTGAATGACGATATAGACCGCGTGTTCGCACGCTCCGGCCAAGACAAA
>CBJMQH010000661.1:0-2699 GCA_966431825.1 uncultured Trinickia sp. | reverse complement strand
CGGCGTCAAATACGTGAAGGGCAACTTCTTGCCGCTGCGCCAGTTCCGCGACTTCTCGGACCTGAACGCGCAGGCTCGCCAATGGGTCATGCACGAAGCGGGGCGCCGCATCCACGGCACCACGCGCAGAGCACCGCTCCAGTTGTTCGAACTCGAACGACCACTCATGCGCGAACTGCCCGCCGTCGCGCCCGACCTGGGCACCTGGCACAAGGTATCGGTGCATCGAGACTGCCACGTCGCTCACCAGCGCATGTTGTATTCCGTGCCGTTCTCGTTGGTCGGCAAGCGGTTGTGGCTGCGTGGGACCGATGCTTCGGTCTGCATCTACGACGATTACCGACTGGTGGCTTCGCATGTGCGTGGCCGTCGCCCCGGCGAGCGGCTCACCGTGCGCGACCACCTGCCGCCCGAGGCTCGCGCGCTTCTCGCTCACGATCGCCAGTGGTGTCTCGAACAAGCCCAACGTGTGGGACCGGCCTGTGCGCAGCTCATCGAACTGCTGCTGGCCGATCACATCCTCGAACGCCTTCGCGCAGCACACGGCGTCATGCGTTTGCAGAAGCCGTACGGCGCCTCGCGCCTGGAAGCGGCCTGCGCTCGCGCGCTGGCACACGCCAGTCCCTTCTATCGGACCGTCAAGACGATCCTCGTCGGTGGCTTCGACCGGCATCCACTTGCCGATCCGAATGAGCACGTCCACGCCCCCGGCGCGCGTTTCGCTCGCGACGCCCGGTCTCTGTTTGCCCCCGACGCCGACGTGCGTCATTAACCCAGGAGACGGCCATGCAACCCATGCCAGCCTTGACCCCGCATCTGAAGCAATTGCGTCTGTCCGGCATCCTCGACTCGCTCGAAGCGCGCAATCGCCAAGCCATCGATGCGAAGCTCTCTTACGTCGACTTCCTCGCGCTGCTGATCGAAGACGAAGTCGCCCGACGTGAACAGAAGAAGTTTGCTCTGCGCATGCGACGGGCTGCCTTCCGCACCAGCAAGACACTAGAGCAATTCGACTTCGATCGGTTGCCGCAATTGAACCGCGCACTCATGCACGATCTGGCCAGCGGCCGTTACCTCGGCGAACATGCACCGGTGCTCATCGTCGGGCCTTGCGGTACCGGCAAGAGCCACTTGGCGCAGGCCCTTGGTCATTGCGCCGTACGTCAAGGCGTCGACGTGCTGTTCACCACTTGCACCCAGCTCACCACGAGCTTGAATGCCGCTCGCGCCACCGGCGCCTACGAGCGCCGGCTCGCCAGCTTGATGCGCGTCGAATTGCTGATCATCGATGACTTCGGGCTCAAGCCGCTACGTCCGCCCGCCGACGAGGATCTGCACGAACTGATCGCCGAGCGTTACGAGGCCGCGTCCACCATCGTCACCAGCAACCTCGATCTGACCGAATGGGATCAAGCGTTCCCGGCCAATCGATTGCTCGCCTCGGCCACACTCGACCGCCTGCGTCACAACGCTTACTGCCTGGTGCTCGACGGTCATTCCTATCGAAGCCCGCGGCACCTTCCAGAGCATCACTTGAACCTTGCAAACGGCACTCAAACCGCCCATTCTTGAACCTACCAAGATGCTCGTTCCTACCCGCTTCTACTGGCGCCTATATGCCGGAAATACCCGGCTCCTTTATGCCGGAAGGTGACAGACGTCCGAAAATGCGTGCTTTCGCGCCACGCCAGACAGCGGGGCGCGCAATTCCGCGCCGGCTCCGGCTCGATCGGCGAGACCAACATGGCAAATATTCGCAGCGGGCAGGCCTTTCGACGGGACGGAAGGTCAACGCAGAACAGCGCCGCGGGTCGCTTCGATAACCCGGTTCACCTGGTCGATCGTCAGCTCAGGATAGATCGGCAAACAAGTGAGCCGCTCGACAGCAGAAGCCGACACCGGCAGGTCACCCGTTCGGAATACCAAGCCGCCGCTTCGGTATGCCGGCTGATCCGGCAACATGACTGGATAGATGCGTTCGACTTGCACACCCGCTTCGCCCAGAGCAGTTTCGAGGCAATTTCGTGCGGCGCTGGAAGGAGCCACGACAGTGAACTTATAGTAGACATGCCGCCGCCGCAGCGCGGGCCTGGGCAACTGCAGCGGTGAGGCCGACAACGCCTCCAGATAAAGCTTCGCAATCTCCCGGCGCTTATCGAGCCAGTGGTCCGCATGATGGAGTTGTTTCCGAATGACACGCGCCGTAAACTCTCCCATTCGCGCACGCATGCCCCAGCACGCATGTTCATATCGCGCGCCAGGCAAGCGACCGAGGTCGCGCAGACGCATCAACGTCTCGCGAACCGCTTCGTCGTTCGCGGTAACCATGCCCCCATCTTCGATACCGCCAACGTTCTTGCCCGCATAAAACGAAAAGCAACCGAAATCGCCGATAGAGCCAGCGTACCGATCGTCGTATTTGGCGCCATGAGCCTGAGCGCAATCCTCGATCAGCTTAAGACCATGCTCGGAAGCAATTGCAGCGAGGGGAGCCATATCCGCCATTTGGCCATAAAGATGGACCGCGATGATCGCAGCTGTGCGCTCCGACAACACGGCGCGCACCGCTTTGGGATCGATCGTGAGCGTCATGGGATCGACGTCGACGAAGACCGGAACGGCGCCGACCGAATTGACCGCAAACGAAGTGGAGATAAACGATATTGCCGGCACGATTACTTCATCACCCGGCTTGACGC
>CBJMQH010000660.1:0-2705 GCA_966431825.1 uncultured Trinickia sp. | reverse complement strand
GAGCTGGTAGATGGTCGCATCGCGTGTCAGGAACGGGCGGTGGCGCGCGTTGGCGACGGCGCGCGCGGTTTCGTCGCCGAGCACGATTTCGAGCCGCTCGTCCGAGCCCGCGTGTGCGAAGCGCACCGCGATTCGCTTCAATGTTTCGAGCGCTTCGTGCTGCGCTGCGCGAGCATGCTCGTCGTGGTCGACGTTCGGTCGGCCCTGTGTGTCGTCGGCGGTCTGGACTTCGGCCAGCACGCGGGCGAGCAGGTGGCGCGCTTCCTCGAGCTCGAGGTCCACCGCCTGATTCGCCTTGCGCTTCTTGCGGATGTGGTCGACGAGCGATGCGAAATCGTCGCGCCAGGCGATCACGGTGAATTCGTATCGGCCGACGCGAGTCGGCATGATGTTCGCGTGCCAGAGGTCGAGCCCTGCGGGCTCGGCCGGCGTCATCGGGGCTTCGCGCCAAGTGGGTTCGTCGACGGCCCGCCAGATCACCGCAGCGGCAATCTTGTCGTGGCCCTCGCCGAAGATGGCCGCGCTGATTTCGACCTGTTCGCCCACTACGCGCTTGACGACGAAACGCCCGCCGTCGACAGACGGGCTCACGCTTTCGATGGCCACGCGCGGTGCGCTCAGGGCCGCGTTGATCGCGGCGGTTTCGGCGCGCTTCGTGGGCTGGCGGGCGGCGATGCAAGGGGGTGTCTGCGCGCGCAGCAGACGGGCTTCGCCCGGGGCGAGTGCTTCGAGGCCGAGCGCTGCGGCGGGTTCGGTGCAGGCCTGTGCGAGCGGTTTGAAGGCCGTGAAATTCCCGGGTACGCCGTCTAGCAGACGCGCAGGATCGACGAGCGCAGGCGTGTGCAGGTCCGGGTTCGCGAGGAACAGGACGGCTTCGCGCGCCGCGCGCAGATCGGCGCACGGGCTGCGCAGCAGGGCGGCTGCATGGGCGCCGGCCGGAGATAGTGCGCGCCATTCGCCGACGGTGTCGAGTAGCGGCGTGCGCTTGCGCAGCTGATTGGCTTCGGCAATCACCTGGCTCAGGTCGAAGCGGGGCGACGTGCAGGCGGCACGGTAGCGCTCGCGATCGCCGCCGGAGAGCGACAACGGTTCGTCGATGCCGTATTCGAAGCCCATCGGCACGAGCCAGCCCGTGCCGAGCGCGACGCTCGCGGCAATCGCACGACGATAGGCGCGCTCGATGGTGACTGCATCGCTCGACGATGTGAACTCGCTTGCGAGCCGCGTGCCGTAGGGGGCTTCGGGGAAGGCGATCGGCGCGCCTATCCTGGTGAGGGCCGCATGTTCTTCGATGAGCCATTCGGCACGGAAATCCCACCAGCGCACGGATGAGAAGACGCTGTCGAACTGTGCGTCGGCCAGGTGCGCGAGATCGGCGCGCGCGAGTCCGGGGGTGGCGGCCAGCAGGCGTGTGTCTGGGTTGCGTGCGCGTAGCGCCGTGCCGATCTCGCGCCAGACGCCGGCGGGAACGTGGTGGGGCGAATCGAAGCGGAAGCCGCCGATGCCGGCGTCGACAAAGCTTGCGAGCTGTTCGGTCCACCATACAGCGAGTTCTGCAGCGGGCGCCGGCTCGTCGAAGCGGGCGTAGGCGATTTGGCCGTTGGGGAGCGGATGGCGCGGATCGAGTGTTGCTGTGCTGGTATCGGCGTGCCGGAACCAGGCGGGGCGTTGCTGACAGAGCGGGTTGTCGGCCGCAACGCGGTCGAGAACCATGTCGACGAGCAGCGTGATGCCGTGCGCGCGAGCGGCAGTGGCGAGGGCGGCCAGACCGCTGCGTGCGTCGTCTTCGGTGCCCAGCGCGGGGTGCAACCGCGAGTGGTCGCCGACAAGCTGCAAGTGCCCGGTGTTGCCCGGCGCGAACGGTGAGCCGATCAGGACGTGATCGAAGCCGAGCGCGGCGGCGCGCTCGAAATGTTCGGCCCAGGCGTCGAGCGGGCCGATGAGTAGGGGGTGAGCAAAATAAATTCGAGGTGCGTACGCGTGGCTGGATTCCATCGATCAGTTCCCGTTCTTCCGGCGGTGTGGATGCACGCTCGTCGCAACAGCTGCTTGCGCCGGCGCGCGATCGCAGCGCCTCGTTCGGTCGCGCCCGGTCGTCGCCCGCCGTACCGGTGCGGCATCGGTCCGACCAACGGGCGACGCGAGCGCGCTTTTCTGGCCAAAGCACGTTGCATGCCTCGACGGCCGGGCCGGCGCAACGGGAACGGCGCGCCGACGCTTGGGTTGATGCGCCTAGTATGCGCCGGGGATTGGGGGGAGGCGAGGTGCGGCGTGCAGCTTGCGTGCCCTCGTCGTGCCCCCGGGCGACGGGTGTAAATGTGTCGGGAGGGCGCCGCGCGTTTTTACATAGGGCGGCATGGGTTGCCTGTCGAATTTGGCGGAGTGGAACGTCGACGAAGGAAGGGGGACGAGTGATGGAGGGAGGCGTCAAGCCCTGGATCGTCCTGCAGACCTGTCGGTCATGAATCGTTTTCAAAGGAGGAAATCGTGCAGAAGATCACGTCGTTTTTGTGGTTCGACAAGGATGCCGAGGCCGCGGCGCAGTTCTATATGTCGGTTTTCGAGGACGCGCGGATCATCGACGAAATGCGCTACACGGCGGCCGGACCGGGGCCGGAGGGGGCGTTGATCGGAATGCGCGTCAAACCTACCCATTCATGGGGAGGAAGGATAGCGCGGACACCGAAGGCGTCCTCTTGGGCCTT
>CBJMQH010000659.1:0-2713 GCA_966431825.1 uncultured Trinickia sp. | reverse complement strand
CCGGATATCGGTGATGTTCGGCGTCAGCTTGACGAGGCACGGCAACCGCGAATGGCTCTTCACCCAGCGGGTGACCATCTCCACGTACTCGGGCACCTGCCCCACTGCCGCACCCATGCCGCGTTCGCTCATACCGTGCGGACAACCGAAGTTCAGCTCGACCGCGTCCGCCCCCGTATCTTCGACCTGCGGCAGGATCCATTTCCAATCGTCCTCGTTGCACGGCACCATCAGCGAAACGATCATCGCGCGCTCCGGCCAGTCTCGCTTGACCTGAGCGATCTCGCGCAGATTGACATCGAGCGGCCGGTCGGTGATCAGCTCGATATTGTTCAGCCCTGCAATCCGTTGCCCGTTCCACTGCACGGCCCCGTAACGCGAACTGACATTGACGACATGCGGATCGAGGCCCAGCGTTTTCCAGACCACACCGCCCCACCCGGCCTCGAACGCGCGGTTGACGTTATAGGCCTTGTCGGTCGGCGGCGCCGACGCGAGCCAAAAGGGATTCGGCGAAACAATGCCGGCGATGGTGCAGCGAAGGTCGGCCATGAGCGGCTCCAAAAACGAACGTTTCGTTGGTAGTCCTGCGCATCAGGCTGCGCGCGCGGCAGTCAAGGCGAGCACGGCATCGATCGATGCCGCCGCACGCTTGCCGTCCTCGACCGCCTGCACGGTAAGGTCGAGCCCGGTCGCGGCACAGTCGCCGCCGGCCCAGACCCCTGCCGCCGAAGTGCGGCCAGCCTCGTCGACGGCGATCTTGTCGCCCTCGAGCGTCAGGATCGCGTGCTGTCCGAGCGCGTCGGCGACGAGCGTTTGACCGATCGCCTTGAGCACCATGTCCGCTTCGACGACAAAGCGCTCGCCGGTATCGACACGCCGGCCGTCGTCCGCTTCCCGCGTCATCGCGAACTCGACGCCCGTCACGCCTGCGCCGTCGCCCAGCACGCGTATCGGGCGCGCATCGGTCAGCACGCTCACGCCCTGCGTCTGCGCGAATGCCCGTTCGACAGAAGTCGCGCTCATCGACTCGACGCCGCGTCGATAGACCATGGTCACGCGCTCGGCACCGAGCTTGCGGCTCTGCACAGCGGCATCGACGGCCGTATTGCCGCCGCCGATCACGACGACCCGGCGCCCGACCGGCACGGTCGCAAGATCCTTCGCCTGCCGCAATCCGGCAATGAACGTCACGGCATCCTCGACACCGGTTAGCGCCTCTGCCTCGACGCGCAGTGCGCGCACGCCCGCGAGTCCGATGCCGAGAAACACGGCGTCGTATTGCTCGCGCAGTTGTGCGAGCGTGAAGTCTCGCCCCAGCACTTTGTTGGTCTCGACGGCGATGCCGCCTACCGACAACAGCCATGCGACTTCCCTTTGCGCGAAATCGTCGACGCTCTTGTAAGCCGCAATGCCGTACTCGTTCAGACCTCCCGGCTTTTCGTGCGCGTCCATGAGCGTGACGCTATGCCCGGCGAGCGCGAGACGGTGAGCACAGGCCAGTCCCGCAGGGCCTGCCCCGACGACAACCACCCGTCGCCCCGTCTCGGGCGCCCGCACGAACGGTGGCGCACCGGCGGCCATGGCTGCGTCGGTGGCATAGCGTTGGAGCGCGCCGATAGCAACCGGTTCGTGATCCTGATGATTGCGCACGCAGGCGCCTTCGCACAGGATCTCGGTCGGGCACACGCGTGCGCACATACCGCCGAGCGGATTGGCCGACAGAATGTCGCGCGCCGCGCCCTTCACGTTGCCGTTACCGATCTTGCGAATGAACCCCGGAATATCGATTCGTGTCGGGCATGCTGTGATGCACGGTGCGTCATAACAATAGTGGCAGCGGCTCGCGGCCACCGCCGCAGCGCCCGCATCCATGAGCGGCGCAATGTCGGCGAAGGCGCAGGCGAGTTCTGACGCATCGCGCCGTCCTGCGGCGATATCGCCGGGTTCCTGGGTGGTCATGCATGCACCTCGACTCGAGAAGGGACGAACGAATCCCACCCCCGGGCCAAGTCCGGCACCGGGAGGCAGAACAACAAACGCAAAAAAGCGAAGCGTGGCGCGCGGATGCCTGCTATACGGGATCGTTTGCGCGTTCGAGCATGGCGTTCAACAAGACGTTCGCGCCGGCCTCGATCCACTCGGGCGTCGCGTCCTCGATCTCGTTGTGACTGATGCCGTCCACACACGGCACGAACACCATTGAAGTCGGTGCCACCTGTGCGAGGTAGCAGGCGTCGTGTCCCGCCCCGGAGACGATTTCGCGGTACGGATAGCCGAACGCTTCGGTCGCACGGCGCACCGCATCGACACATCCTGCATCGAATGCAATGGGTGCGTAATAAAAGATCTGATCGAGCGCAGTCTCAAGTCCGATCTCGCCGGCAATGCGCGCCACGCCTTCGCGCAACTGCGCGTCCATCTGAGCCAGCACGGCGTCGTCGGGATGACGGAAGTCGACCGTGAAGAACACGCGGCCCGGGATGACGTTGCGCGAGTTGGGGTGCACCTGCATCATGCCGACCGTGGCGCAAGCAAGCGGCGCGTGGGCGAGGCCGATGCGGTTGACCAGATCCACGACGCGGGCGGCGCCGAGCAGCGCGTCGCGGCGGCGCGGCATTGGTGTGGGGCCCGCATGCGCCTCCTGCCCGGTCAGCACGACCTCGTACCAGCGCTGGCCTTGCGCATCGGTCACGACACCTATCGTCTTTTT
>CBJMQH010000658.1:0-2715 GCA_966431825.1 uncultured Trinickia sp. | reverse complement strand
ACATCGGGCGCGTTTTCCGGGAAAGCCCCGGTTCGGTCGATTATGCCACGCGCTCCGCCGTTGGAAAACCCGGCTCACGCCAAAAAACCGATATAAAACAGGGAGTTAAAGTGGTAGTTGCAGTACCTGGATGCCGACTACCCAAATATCGTCGAACCATCGCCCGAAACATCCATACCGCCGTTGCGCAACACCGGCGCGACATCGGCGCACCCATCGCGCGCAGCGCGCCGGGTATCGACGCTGGTTGCCGCCCCGATGTATTGCCGTAAGCTTTCGTCGGTCTTGAGATATTGTGGGGGTATCGCACCGACAATAACGAATCAGGTTTATCCGATGACTTCCATTACCCCGCCCGCTGAAGGAACAGTTGCGGAAATATATGCGCGAGGATTGCGCCGTTCCGTGGCAGTGGCGCTGGCACTCCTTGCGCCCGCAGAAGCGCCTTTCGCAGCCGGTTGGGACTGCACAAGAGCGACGCTTCCCGCAGAACAGGCGGTATGCGCCTCGGACGAACTGCGGCGGCTCGATGCCGAGCTGACTGTCACCTATCAGCGGCTCACGGCTGCGTTGCCACAACAACGCCCGGCGTTGCGGGCTGCACAGTCGGCGTGGTTGAAGACCCGCGATCAATGCGGGGCCAACCCGGCTTGTATCGAAGATCGATATCGCTCACGCGTTGCCGAATTGCAAGCGCGGCTTGTTGCCGTCGTCGCGTACCGATCCGACGATCAGGATATAGCGGCCCGCGACGAATTGCGTGCGCGCGTTGATGCCGAGCGCCAGCAAGACCCGGTGTTTGCGCTCGATCGTGTGATAGCCCAACTGCGGGTCACGGCAGGTGCAACAACCTTTAGCAATGTGGCTGGCGGCGCCGACAGCGCGGCATTTCCGACCGTGCGCCCCAAGGGCATCACGCAGGACGAATGGAAGGCTTTGCTCGCATCGCATATCGACGGCGGTGGCGCAAATGGCGGCGCCACGTATACGCTTGTCGATCTCGACGGGGACGGACAGCGCGATCTGATCATCGATACGGATTTGGGCGGGACGGGCGTGTGGTCCTCGGTCAGTGCACTACGCCGGCACGGAAACCGGTTCGAGGGCCGTTACAATTCCGGTGGCGACTCGGCAACAGCAGGTGGCAAAGACGATGGCACAGGCCAGTCTTCCCTTTACACGATCAACGGTCGAGGCGCGAACCAGTCTGCCGACTGGGTCCGTCTGCACGGTCGCATCTATGCGGCATACCGCGACAGCCATTATGGCGAGGACGACGTCTATCTGGTCCGGCCGTTTACCGTCGTAGACGAAGTGCCGGTCCTGACGATACGGTACCGCTATCAGCTGTCAGTACCGCGCGTCCAGCCCAAAGACGACAGGGGGCGGGGCGCGACGCTCGACACCAAGTTGCAGGCAGCGCTCACTCGGGCGTTGTACGCCGTGAGTGACGGGCAGGCGCGCGACGCGGGTGCGGATAAACCGATATGCCCGATCCCGGCGTCGGTGAAAGGCGACGCCCGCGAAAGCTACCTCAGTTACGGCCCCGGGCATTACACGTTTGAGATCGTCGGCGACATGCCGATCTACGTAGGACACGATTGTTATCTCGGCCGCTTCGTCGACTGGTTCGGCAGCTATCGCAAGGACGGATTGGCGGCCGAAATCTGGATGAAAAAGCCCGGCGACGGCGAAGACGACCGCGAACAGATATTTTCGGTCAGAGGCGTGCGAACGGCGGTCGGAACAAAGTCGTCGATTGGCAGAATGCCGAACGAGAGTGGCGCATAACGGCTACGCGACGTACCGCGCCACGCTCACGAATTGGCACAGGCTGCCGGCCAGGACGAAGAGATGCCAGATGCCGTGTCCGTGACGGATGCGTTCGTCGTTGATGAAGAAGTAGATGCCGGCGCTGTAGATGACGCCGCCCATGACGAGCCAGGCAGTTCCGCCTGCGGGCAGTGCGTGAATCAACGGGCGAATGGCAACAAGCGCGAGCCAGCCCATCAACACGTAGAGCAGCATGGAGACGATGCGGGTGCGCCGGCCCAGCGTGAGCTCCTGAGCAATGCCGAATGCAGCAAGTCCCCAACTGACGCCGAACAACGACCAACCCCACGGTCCGCGCAGCGTCACGAGCGTAAAAGGCGTGTAGCTTCCCGCAATCAGCAGATAGATTGCGGAATGGTCGCATTTCTGGAGGATGGCTTTCAGGCGCGGACTGCGCACGCTGTGGTAAAGCGTGGAGATCGCATAGAGCAGGCACAGCATCGCGCCATATATGCTGAAGCTGACGACTTTGTAGGCATCTCCGTGGAGAGCACCTATCGTGACCAGCGCGGAAAGCCCGGCCACCGACAAGATCGCACCGACAAGATGTGAAATGCTGTTGAAACGCTCCCCGACATGCATGATGCGGTCCACCTGCGCGGTCTGTTCAAGAAAAACAGACCCGATGATACCAATCTCGTAGCACGGCACCATTGAACTCGGCATTCGACACGATTGGGGCCAGCAAACGCATGCCATCCACCGGGCGCAGGGTGCGGCTGTCCGGTGCGTCAGATCAATGCGTGTCCGGCTTGGCGCGTCGCATCGATTCAGCCTTCTCTTTCAGCAACGCGGCGCCGTTGGGCGCAAGCGCCATGTCGTAGAGGGCTGCAAGCCGTCGGCGCCCTCGGTGCTTCCTACCGCGACGACGAATTCACGCGC
>CBJMQH010000657.1:0-2716 GCA_966431825.1 uncultured Trinickia sp. | reverse complement strand
GCAGGCCGTCGCCGAGCGAGAAGCTCACGTCGTAGGCCTTCATGATTTCGCAGATTTCCTCGAAATGCTCGTAGAGGAAGCTTTCCTTGTGATGCGCGAGGCACCACTTCGCCATGATCGAGCCGCCGCGCGAGACGATGCCCGTCATGCGGTTTGCCGTGAGCGGCACGTAGCGCAGCAGCACGCCGGCGTGGATCGTGAAGTAGTCGACGCCCTGTTCGGCCTGCTCGATCAGCGTATCGCGGAAGATTTCCCAGGTCAGATCCTCGGCCTTGCCGTTGACCTTTTCGAGCGCCTGATAGATCGGCACCGTGCCGATCGGTACCGGGCTGTTGCGGATGATCCACTCGCGCGTTTCATGAATGTGCTTGCCCGTGGACAGATCCATGACCGTATCGCCGCCCCAGCGGATCGCCCAGGTCATCTTGTCGACTTCCTCGCCGATCGACGACGTCACGGCCGAATTGCCGATGTTCGCGTTGATCTTCACGAGGAAATTGCGGCCGATGATCATCGGCTCGCTTTCCGGGTGATTGATGTTGGCCGGGATGATCGCGCGCCCGCACGCCACTTCCTGGCGGACGAACTCGGGCGTGATCTCGCGCGGGGCGCCCGCGCCGAACGCTACGGCACCGAAGGCCTGGCCCGGGTGCTGGCGGCCCATCATGTCGGCGAGCTTTGCACCGTTCGGACCGCTTGCGCGCAGGTTTTCGATGTATTCGGCGCGGCGCTGGTTTTCGCGGATCGCGATGAATTCCATCTCCGGCGTGATGATGCCGCGGCGGGCGTAATGCATCTGCGTCACGTTCTGGCCGGCCTTGGCGCGGCGCGGCGTGCGGTGCAGGCCCGGGAAGCGCAATTCGGTCGTAGCCGGATCGGCGGCGCGCTCACGGCCGTACTGGCTCGTCAAACCGCCGAGCGCTTCGGTGTCGCCGCGCGCTTCGATCCAGCCCTGGCGCAGGGCGGGCAAGCCCGAACGGATGTCGATCGTCGCTTCGGGGTCCGTATAGGGGCCGGACGTGTCGTAGACGTAGATCGGGGGATTCTTCTCGCCGCCGAACGCGCTCGGCGTATCGGCCTGCGTGATTTCGCGCATCGGCACGCGGATGTCGGCCTGCGAGCCCGTGACGTAGACTTTGCGCGAATTGGGCAACGGCGCGACGGCGGCGGCGTCGACACGCGCGTCGGCGGAAATGAATTTCGGATTTGCACTCATGCATATCTCCTGATGTGGGGTGCTGATGCGCTAAGGCAGGAGACGAGTGGAAGGTCGGACGGGAAGCGTGGCAGGACGCCGTGAAGCCCGTACGCTTCCCTGCGCTGGCATTATCCAGATCAGGTTCAAAGGGTATTTCTCACCCGCGCGCACCCCCGTGGTTCGGCACCACCGGCAGCGCTCGCGCAGGACCCCCGCGTTAGCACGGCAGAAGATACACCGGCGGCGCAGGCTTTGGCAACCTGCGCGCGCGCAGGTAGGAGCCGCGTCAAGGGGCACGTTGCCGCGGGCGACGTGCCGTACCCGCTGACGCGCGCATCCGCTGCGAGCGTTCCTGCGTATAGCAGAGACCGGAAACCACGCTCGCTATGCGAAGGAGGAACGACGATGCCATCGATGCTTACAGACAGGGCTTGCAGTTTAAATGGGGATGGATCATTGTCGCAATCTCGGACCGGAAGCGGTGAGGGGGCCGCTTTTACGGCCGAGGGTGGTATGCCTGCTGCGATGGCTCGACTGGCGGCGGCCTGCGCTGCGCTGATCGGCTTGATTGCGCTGGCCCTGGCGCCGTCGGTGGCGTATGCCCGCACCGCCCGCTGCATTGCGCACAGCGCCCCCCTGCGTGTGCCGCTTGTTGAGCTCTACAGTAGCGAGGGGTGCAACAGCTGCCCGCCGGCCGACCGGTGGCTTGCCGGGCTCGCGGCCGCGCGGCAGCCCGGTGTCTCTGCTGCCGCACCTGCGCAGTCGGTCGTCCCGCTGGCGCTGCACGTCGATTATTGGGACAACCTCGGCTGGGTGGATCGTTTTGCGCAGCACCGGTTTACCGAACGCCAGACCGCGCTCGGGACCCACTCCGGTACGCGCTTTGTCTATACGCCTGAGGTCTTCGTCAACGGCAGCGAGCTGCGCGACTGGTCCTCGCCGCGACAGTTCGCCGCCCGAATCGCGGCGATCGCGGCTCAGCCGGCGCCGGCAAACATCGATCTCATGCTGGCGCGCGACGCGACGGGGCAGTGGCGCCTCGGCGCGCAGTACGCGTCCAAGGCGCAGGGCCAGCGCAGACTGGAGGGCTATGCCGCCGTCTATGAGAACGGGCTGGAATCGGCGGTGGGCGCGGGAGAGAACCGTGGCGTCGTCCTTCACCATGAACGGGTGGTCCGCCAGTGGATCGGTCCCGTGCCCCTCGCCGGCGGCGTGGGCGCGGCGAACGCTTCGATCGAGCGCAGCGGGGCCGCCGGCCGGTTCGGCGTGGTCGCATTCGTTGCGGACGCCTCGACAGGCGAAGTGTTGCAAGCGGTCGATTTACCGGCCTGCGGAGGCTAGAGCCGGGGGAAGGGGCCGTCGTCAAGCCGAGCGGCCGCGCCTCGCTGAGCGCTTGTCAGCCGAGCCGAGCCGGCGGCATGCATAATGCGGACGGTAAGCGAAGGATGCATGAACAGACCCGTGCCCCTGCCTTCGATCCCGTTCCAGCACTCGGAGCACCAGGTCGTTGCCGCTTCC
>CBJMQH010000656.1:0-2716 GCA_966431825.1 uncultured Trinickia sp. | reverse complement strand
GACAAGAAAAAACCCCAACCGGCAACGGTTGGGGTTCGGATCTTGGTGGAGCCGGCGGGAATCGAACCCGCGTCCGCAAATAGTCCACAGGCAGTTCTACATACTTAGTCCAGTCATTTGATTTAACCGCAGCGACGCGGACGAACACGCTGCACTACGGCGAGTCACTTGGTTTTCGGCCCCGGCGTCGTGACGCCGCCGAGGATTAGCTGACGTGTATGACCTCGCGCGGTCTTGCGACCCTAGCCCGTCAGCGAGCCAGTGCGAGGTTGGCGGGGCTTAAGCCGCCAATGCGAAACGATCTTCGTTTGCAGTTACTTAGTTCCCATTGATTTACGAGGTGACGGGTCCTCGGTATGCCCTGTACTGCTTCGTTATCCACGTCGAAACCAGGTCGGCCCCAAGTGCAATGGTGGATTATCCCACAGAACCCAACATGGTGCCGCGTTCGTGACTTTCAAGGGGACGTCACAAATCGGCGGCCGCCGGCGGGGGAGGCTCGTGCAGTCACGCCGCCCCGAGCGCGCCGAGCAGCAGGCGCAATTGCTCGGTCGAATCGACGATGTGCTGCGCATGCCATTGCGCGGGCGGCAAGTCGCAGCCGCAATAGCCGTAGGCCGCCGCTACCGTCGCCATCCCTGCCGCGAAGCCTGCCTGCACATCACGCAAATCGTCGCCGATGTACACGACCTGCTCGGGCCGCAGCGCCATCGTTTCGGCCGCGTGCAGCAGCGGCGCCGGATGCGGCTTCGCATGCGGGGTCGTGTCGCCGCTCACGACGCAGCGCGCACGCGCGGCCAAACCGAGCTGATCGACGAGCGGCAGCGTCAAGCGCGCCATCTTGTTCGTGACGATGCCCCATGGCACCGCACGCGCATCGAGCTCGTCGAGCAGGATGTCGATGCCGGGGAACAGTGTGGTCTCGATGCAGAGATCGGCTTCGTAATTCACCAGGAACTCTTCCCGCAGGGTCGCGAATTCGTGGTGGTCGGGCCCGATGCCGAATGCGCCACCGATCAGCCCGCGCGCGCCTGCCGACGCAAGTGGGCGCAACCGCTCCAGTGGGACGAGATCCAGTCCGCGATCGCGGCGCATCTTGTTCGCGGCCGCCGCCAGATCGGGGGCCGTGTCGGCCAGCGTGCCGTCCAGGTCGAACAGGACCGCGCGGCATTGCGCCAGTTGTGCGTCGCTCGGGTCGAGCAGGCGTTGGGCAGTGGGTTCACTCATCGTTTTGAACAGAGGCAGAGCAGGGCGCGCATTCAGGCGTCGCGACGGCAGGCAAACATGTAGTTGACGCTCGTGTCGTCCGACAGCGCGAAATGCTTGCTGAGCGGCGCGTACGTAATGCCTTTGATGTCGACGCTGCGCAGGCCGGCGGCGCGCACGAATCCGGCGAGCTCCGACGGGCGGATGAAGCGGGCGTAGTCGTGCGTACCCTTGGGCAGCATCTGCGCGATGTACTCGGCACCGATCACGGCGAACAGATACGACTTCAAATTGCGGTTCAGCGTGGAGAAGAATATCCAGCCGCCAGGCTTCACGAGTTTGGCGCACGCGCCGACGATGGCGCCGGGGTCTGGCACGTGCTCGAGCATTTCCATGCAGGTCACGACGTCGTACTGTCCCGGCTCGCGCGCGGCGAGTGCTTCGGCGGCGATTTCCTCGTATTCGACCGTAATCCCGCTTTCGAGGCTGTGCAGGTCGGCGACGCCGAGTGCCTGCGACGAGAGGTCGATCCCCTTCACCTGCGCGCCGCGGCCCGCCATCGACTCGGAAAGAATGCCGCCGCCGCAGCCGATGTCCACGACACGCTTGCCGGGCAGGTGCGCGTGTTGGTCGATCCAGCCGAGGCGGACCGGATTCAGTTCGTGCAGCGGTTTGAATTCGGCGTTCGGATCCCACCAGCGATGAGCAAGATCGCTGAATTTTTGCAGCTCATGGGGATCGGCGTTCGTCATAGGTCTCGAAAACGTGAGTGGCGTGACAGTCATTCGGTGCCGAGCGCGGCTTGTGGGCGCCCGCCCGGAAAGCCCCGAGTATATCGGCTGCGTTGGCGCGGGCAAAGCAGCCATGCCGTCGCAGCAGACGCCGCAGCACAGCGCGGCTGCGTCTCCTGCGGCGGGGCACGGCATAAAAAAACCCCGCCGGAGCGGGGTTTCTTGAAGCAGCTCGCGTAGTGCGGTGCGAGGGTGCGCAGCTTACTTCTGCGTACCGACGATTTCCACTTCCACGCGGCGGTTCGGTGCCAGGCACGCGATCAGCTGCTTGCGGTTCTTCTGGTTGCAGTCCGTCTTGACCGGGTTGCGCTTGCCCTTGCCTTCCGTGTAGATCTTCTCTGCCGGAACGCCCTTGCTGACCAGGTAAGCCTTGACAGCTTGCGCACGGCGCAGCGACAGGCGGTCGTTGTACTTGTCCGAACCGATCTTGTCCGTGTAGCCCGTTGCAACGGCCACTTCCAGGTTCATACCTTGGATCTTGCCGGCCAGCTCGTCGAGCTTTTCCTTGCCTGCGGGCTTGAGGACAGCCTTGTCGAAGTCGAACAGCGTGTCAGCTTGGTACGTAACCTTCTGGCTCGAGATCGCGGGAGCGGCCGGAGCGACCGGGGCCGGCGGCGTCGGTG
Organism: uncultured Trinickia sp.; assembly: GCA_966431825.1. GTDB lineage: Bacteria > Pseudomonadota > Gammaproteobacteria > Burkholderiales > Burkholderiaceae > Trinickia. Next base: position 96 of record CBJMQH010000656.1, on the reverse strand, counting down.
CTTGCGCGACCAGCGCGCCGTCGCACTTCGCGTTTGCCGTAGCCGGCGTCCAGAACGCATCGCGCCAGCAAAGCTCGTTCGTGCCGTTCATCCACA
>CBJMQH010000655.1:0-2745 GCA_966431825.1 uncultured Trinickia sp. | reverse complement strand
TCCTCGAACATCTTGAGCCGGTTGTGCTCGACATACCCGCCAGGATGATCGCTCGACACCAGATTCGCCGCCGCATCCCAACGAAACACTTCCACAGGCAGCCCCGGCCCCGAAGCCCGCTCGATGCGCCCCGTCGGATCATAACGATACGAGATCACGCCATAGCGCTGATCGCCCTTCTGAACCACATCGCCCGCGGCATCGTATCGCCACTGCTTGGCAAGTAGCGCATCGTGCGAAGCACCCCGCAGCGCCGTGTGCGCCGAACGCCGGCCCACGCTGTCGTAATCGAACCGGCTCGTCAGCTTGCCCTGCGTGCGCAGCACTTCACGATGCAAATCGTCCCGCTCCATGTCCGCCACGGCCGCGCCGTCGAACCGGATCTGGTGCACGTGCCCCGAGCCGTAATGGAGCCAGTCGATCTTGCGCTCGCCGGAAATGGTCGTCGACACGCGATTGCCCAGTTCGTCATAGCTGTGCGCAAGCCAGCCCGTAGGGGTGTACTCCTCGAGCACCTCACCTCGCGACCCGTACCTGAGTCCGACCCGGTTCTTCAACGACGGGCCGCCCGAGGCCAGCGTATAAACCTCCGCCGACGCAATGCGCCCAGCCTTGTCGTACAGGTACACGCACCGCTCGCGCCCAGCTTGCTTGGCCGTCAAGCGCCCAAGCACGTCCCGCTCATAGCGCGTTTCCAGTTCCCCATCACACGCCACGACACCCTGCCCGCGAACATCGTAGCGATACCCACGCCGATGACCGTCGAGCCCCACCTCCTCGACCAGCAGGTCGCGCCGGTCGTATTGGAAGCGATACGTCTCGCGATTCTCGTTCGTCAGCGTCGCCAGCCGAAACGCCGCGTCATACCCGAACTTCACCGTGCGCTCGGCGGCATCGATACGCGTCAGCAGCAACCCACGTGCATTGAGCTCATACCGCGTGCGGCGTCGGTTCGCGTCGATCACTTCGACGAGCCGCCCTGCCACGTCATAACGGAATGCCTGGCGTGCACCATCGGCCGTTACGATCGATGTCACCCGCCCCATCGCATCCGTTTCGTAGGCCGTCTGCTGCCCAGCGGCATCGGTCACGCGCGCGAGCGCGCCACGCCCATCGTACGCAAAGCGCGTCGTCTTGCCCGAACAGTCCGTGTAAGCAGTCAGCTGCGCACGCGCATTCCATTCCAGGTACTTGTAGCCGCCGCGCGCGTCGCGAATCGTATGGACCAAGCCCCGGTCGTCCCGGTGATATTCCGTCGCAAATCCAGCCGGATCGCGCACGACCGTCAGATTGCCTCGTGCGTCATACCGGTAAATCCAGCGCGCATTCGCCGGGTCCGTCTCAGCAACAGGCAAGTCGTAGAAGGCATTCCACTCGGTCCGTTCGATCTGACCGAGCGCATCGATACGCGCCGTCTGCCGGCCGCGCTCGTCATATTCGAACTTTGTAACGTTGCCAGCCGGATCCGTCGCGCTCAGCAACTGCCGCTTGGCGTTCCATTCGAACTGCCAAACGTTGCCCTCGGCGTCCGTATGACTCGTCGGCTGCTGATCCTCGTTCCAAGTCCAACGTGTCACGCGCCCAGTCTGGTCCGTGATCGCCACTTCACGACGCGCGACATCTGCATCGAACGTATAGGCCTCGCCGTCGTCGGTCCAATGGCGCACCACACGCGCGTCGCGCCCGGTACCTTGCCACGCATAGAAGCACTGCAAGCCGCCCGGCAACGTATGGCCGGTCATCAAGCCGTTGTCGTACGCAAAGCGCCGCGCCGTATAACCGCTGCGGTCGGTCACCGCGGCAAGCTCGCCCGCATCGGTGTACGCATACTGCACGAGCGTTTCGGGCTGCTCGCCATCAACGCCCCGTGCCAACTCGATCGCCGCGACACGTTGCGGATGCGCCAACGCATAGCGCAGCGTCAGCACCCGGCCCGTACTGTCATGAATACGAACGGGCCGCGAGACCTCGCCCGCATGCTCCCGTTCCACTTCGATCCAATTGCCGTTCCGATCTTCGAGCCGCCACAACTTGAGCGTCTCCGTATCGGCGCCGTCTGCCCCCGCCAAACCGAAATCGCGGTACACCCCATCGACCGTTTCGACCACATAGTGTCCGCCCGTCGTGCAGATCAGATAGATGCCCTCGGGCACGCTGAAATGGCTCTCGCCGGGCTTAACGGGCGGAAACGCGATGTCCCGCCCCTGTTCGTCCCAGTATGTGATCGAGGCGAGCGCCGCGTCCTTGCGCTCCAGCCGCAACTCCACGCTGATCGGCACACTCCATCCGCGCCCGAACAAAGCGTCGGCGCGATCGTCATGGCTGCTGTAGAAGCGCCGCCAGAGAATCGGCAACGGCCCAGGCAGTTCGAAGTCCGTATCGTCCGCACCGTCGAGGATCTTGCCGCCGGTGATCGCGTTGACCGGGTGCCCCGCCGAAGGCCTGAACAAGCTACCGATCGCCGTGCCGACGATCCCGGCCGCCAGGTTCACCGCAAGGCAAGGCAACCGGCCCTTCAGGAACGCGCCCCAGCTCATCTTGCCGCGGCCGCACAGCGCAAGCGCAATCCCGATCACGGCCCCGAGTCGCGCCACCCACTCGCGGGCGGGCGAGACCTTGCGCACGCGTTGCGTCCCACCGCCGATGAAGACGTTGTCCGAACCGGCGGCAATTGTCGCGTCACAGGTGATCTTGTCGCCCACGCGGGCAGCGGGCTGGTTGTTGATGTAGACGCTGGTCGAGCCT
>CBJMQH010000654.1:0-2758 GCA_966431825.1 uncultured Trinickia sp. | reverse complement strand
GTTGGTCTGTGCGCCGTGCTCTTGCAACGAAAATCCTCTGTTCAATCGGGAAAGGTTCGTGGCGCAGCTTACTGGCAAAGCCGCGGGGTGTCGAGTGCGGTGCAGCGCGAGGCGCCACGCGGCTCGCATCCCGTTCGTCAGTCGATTTCGACGACTCGCGGCGTGATGAGCACCATCAACTCGCTTTCCCGTTCATGCCGTGCCCGGTGCCGGAACAACGCCCCGATCAACGGTATTTTGCCCAACAGCGGCACGCCCGTCACATCGTGCCTGTCGTGACGCTCATAAATGCCCCCGATCGCCACCGTGCCGCCGTCCTCGACTTCGACCCGCGTACGAACATGTTTCGTGTCGATCGCGGGCCCCGCTGCCGTCGGTTCGCCAACGCTGTCCTTCGCAATGTCGAGGTCGAGCACGACACGCCCGTGCGGCGTAATCTGGGGCTCGACCTCGAGGCGCAGGCTCGCGCGGCGAAATTGCACCCCCGACACGCCGCTGCGCACCTTCGCCTGATAGGGCAACTCCGTGCCCTGCTCGACGATGGCCGTCGTGCGGTCCGCCGTCACCACGCGCGGGCTCGAGACGATATGGCCGCGCCCCTGCGTCTCCAGTGCACTGAGCTCGGCGGCAACGAGCCGCGTCGCACGGGCCGCAAAGAGCGTGAGTCCCGCGGTAGCCGCTTCGAAGCCGGCCACCGCGCGGGCAGAGAAGTCCTAGACCTGCGCGTCGGCACCCCCAACGAGCCCGCGCGCCGGCGTATCGGTCGTGCCGGCGAGCATCGAGAGCCGCGCGCCGAGTTCTTGGGAGAAACCGCGTACGCCCTCCACGATCCGCGCCTCGATCAGCACCTGGCGCGTCGGCCTGTCGATTGCGGCGATCAGCTCGGCGACCTGCGCAAGACGCCCCGCCAGATCGGTGACGAACAGCAGGTTCGTGCGCGGATCGGCCATCGCCCCGCCGCGCCTGGACAGCACGCGTTGTGCGCCCGGGCCGCTAAGCAGACGCTGCACGTCCTCGGCCCGCGGGTAACGCAGCGCGAAGGTCCGGCTCTCGAGCGGTTCGAGTTCCGACGCACGTGCATGCGCCTCGAAGCGCTGCCGCTCGCGCGCGGCGAGTTCGGCGAGCGGCGCAACCCAGATGACGTTGTCGCGCTGCGCCATGGCGAGCCCCTCGACATCGAGCAGCGTGTCGAAGGCCGTGCGCCAGGGCACGGCCGCGAGATGCAACGTCACGGTGCCCCGCACGCGTTCGCTCACGACGATGTTGAGCCCCGTAAAGCGGGCGAAAGCGGCAAGGACTTCTGTCAGCTCGGCATCGACGACATGCAGGGTAATCGGTCGATCGTGGCCGCCGACGTGGGGGCCGTCGAGCGCCTCGTCCGACAGGCGGAGCGTACGCGGAAGCGGCACCGGAGGGCCTTCCAGCGCGGACGGCGGCGCGCTCGCATTGCCGCCGGCCGTGCGCTCGGCCGGCAAGCCGGCTGCCCCCGCGTCCGGCTCTGCAGCAGACGGGCCTTCGTCATCGGCCGTGGCTGGCGGTTCGCCTGGCTCGCGATACCCGGCCGACGCCGGCTGCTCAATGGACAGCGCGGCAGGTGCGGACAGCTCGGATAGGCGAGGCGGTAGGGGCGGCAGATGGACGGGGGCATCCGGCGACGGCGCGGCCCGGGCAAGCGCCAGCTGCCAGCCCGCCGCGAGCACCAGCGCACAGACCGCGCGACGACGATCGGTCATGGCGCCGCGCCCTCCAATGCAAGGCGCCGGGTACCGGCGGGGCCGCGCAGTTGAGCCGCCTGCTGCTCGAGCCGCACGAGACGCTCGCCGTCGACCGCCTCGCCGGCCGTGCGTGCGAGAACGCCGTCGTCGGTCTCGATCAGCGCGATCCGCCGGCGCCCGTCGTCGAGTACGCCGACAAGCCGTGGTGCTCGTATGCGGCCCGACTCGGAGCGTGGGGGCAACCTAAAGGGATCGGTGACCAAAGGCAGCGCTTTGCGCAACGGCTCGCCCTCACCGCCCTCACCGCCCTCGCTGCGCCGCGCCCGCGGGGCCGGCAGCAAGTCGAGATCCATGACGAGCGCGAGACGACTCGCTTCGCGGGTAACCTGCAGGCCGGACAATCGGGTAGCAATCGGCAGGCTGGGCAGCGCGGACAGGAAAGCTGTCAGCGCGGCGAAGTCTCCGTTCGCGGAGAGCCGCATGGGCACGCCATCGCGCCCCGCGTGGCCCGCGCGGCGTGCTGGCTCGAGTGTGCGCAACGTCAGACGACTGTCCGTGACGAGCGCAAGCAGTGCCGGCCAGGAGTCGGCCTCTGCCTCGGCTTTGAAGCCCGGCTCGGTCACGGCACCGCCATCGAAAGGGCCTGCCCTATGAGCGCCAGGAAGCGCGAGGGCAGCGGACCCGGCATCGGCCGCCGACGCAGCGGTGCGCGCGGACTTGTCCTCTCGACGCGCCTCGGCGACTTCGGCTCGGGCAAGCGCGACGCGCGTCTCGAGCTGGGCAAGCGTCGAGCGGCCCGCTGTCGGCGCGCCCACGCCCATCGCCCGCCAACCTGCGGCGACGAGCGCGAAGCTCGCCGCGGCCATGATCGCCCCCCGGCCGAAGGGCGCGCACGCGCGCAGACAGACGGCGTTCCCGAGCCACCGGCGCATACGCGGCCCGCCGCGCTCGGGCTGTGTCGAACCGACACGAAGGCTCGCGTCCGCCTCCCCCGCTAGCCCGGCTGCCGTCACTGTCGCGTTCATTGAGCCTCCCGGGCGGCT
>CBJMQH010000653.1:0-2758 GCA_966431825.1 uncultured Trinickia sp. | reverse complement strand
GTTTCGATCACGACGGGCTTTCACAGCGGCGACACGCTCGCGTTCGTCAATACGAATTCCGCGACCTTCGGCAATATCGTTGCTTCGTACAACGCAGGAACGGGCGTCTTGACGCTGACCTCCTCGGGCGCGACGGCCAGCGATGCCCAGTGGTCGCATGCGCTGTCGGCGATCACCTTCTCGGCCGGTTCCAGCGCCACGCCCGGGAACCGCACGATCTCGTTCGCCACCAACGACGGCACGAACACGAGCGCAGCGCACACCGATACCGTCGACGTGCTCGGCCCCCCCACGATCGCGACGGATTCGGGCTCGGCCGCCTTCGTGGCCGGCGACAACACCGCCGGGACACCGGTCACGATCGACTCCGGGCTGACGCTGACCGACGGCACGGCGCCCACACTCGCTTCGGCCACGGTAGCCATCACAGGCAACCTCCATACGGGCGAAGACATCCTCGGATTCTCGAACACGAGCGCGGCGACCTTCGGGAACATCGCGGCTTCCTACAGCGCATCGACGGGCGTTCTGACGCTGACCTCGGCCGGCGCCACCGCCACGCTCGCGCAATGGCAAGCCGCACTCGATGCCGTCACCTACGCGAACTCGGCCGTCACGCCGAATACCGCAACGCGTACGGTTTCGTTTACTGCGATCGACACGGGCGCGTTCACGAGCAACACGGCCACGCGAACAGTGACCGTGGCCGACACCGATCAGACACCGACGATCACGACCGCTGCCGGCACCACGAACTACGTGGACGGTACCGCCGCGACGGTCGTCAACTCGAACGTGACGGTGTCCGACCTCGACAACACGACGCAGTCTTCGGCGACCGTCGCGATCACCGGCAACTTCCACAGCGGCGAAGACGTGCTTGCCTTCGCGAACACGAGTGCCGGCACCTTCGGCAATATCGTGGCCTCGTACAACGCATCCACCGGCGTGCTGACGCTGAGCTCATCGGGCGCGACCGCGACGAATGCACAGTGGTCTGCCGCCCTGAGTGCGGTCACATTCGCTTCGAGCGGGACCGACTTCGGCAACCGCACCATCGCATTCGCGACGAGCGACGGCAGCAAGACGAGTGCAGCCGCCACGGCAACCGTCGCCGTGCTCGACAGCCCGCACCTCGCCACCGATCCGGGTTCTGCCGCGTTCGTTGCCGGCGACAACACGGCGTCGACACCCATCGTCGTCTCGCCGGGGCTCACGTTGACCGGCCTCAGTAGTCCTAATCTGTCGACGGCCACCGTCTCGATCACGGGCGGCTTCCATGCGGGCGAAGACGTGCTCGCGTTCAGGAACGACAACGCGACGATGGGCAACATCGGCGCTAGTTACGACGCCAACACGGGTCTCCTCACGCTGAGCTCGGCCGGCGGCTCGGCCACGCAGGCGCAGTGGCAGGCGGCGCTCGCCTCGATCACCTACACCGATACGGCCGTCACGCCGGCCACGGCAACGCGCGTCGTCAGCTTCTCGGTGACCGACGACCACGGCGCGACAAGCGCTGCGCAAACGCGCAGCATCACCGTGACCGACACCGACCAGACGCCGATCGTCATCGTCGGCGGCAACGTGACGTTCACGTCGCAGGCAACCGGCGCGACACCCGTTGCCGTAGCGCCGCAGGTGACGCTCAGCGACCGGGACAGCAGTACGCTCGCCTCGGCGCAAGTCACGCTCGGCAGCGGCTTCGACGCGGCACACGACAGTCTCGTGTTCACGGCAAGCGGTGCGACCGGCAACATCGCGGGCCGCTACGACGCGAGCACAGGCGTCCTCGCGCTGAGTTCGGCCGGCAATACGGCCACGCTCGCACAATGGAAGGCGGCGCTCGAATCGGTCACCTATGCCAACTCGGGCCAGAATCCCACCGGCAGCCGCACCGTCTCGTTCGTCGTCAACGACGGGGTCAAGACGAGCGCCGTCGCGTCGAACACGATCGCGCTCGTGGCCGGCGCATCCGGCGGCACCCCGAGCGCATCGCTGCCTACGCAGCCGCCGGCCGTCGTCACGCCACGGCCCGAGCCGTCGGTACCCATCGGCTCCAATGTCGCGGCGCCCGACGTGCTCAACGAATTCGACAAGCCGCTACCGATCGGCAGCGTGCCGGTCGTGGGCACGATGACGTTCACCGACCCGAGTGCGCCGCTCGCCGGCCAGTCGATCGTGCGTTCGAGCGTGTCCAACTTCAACGCGCCGGCACTCGACGCGATGCTCGACTCCGCCATGGCGACGACTTCGACCAACGCGGCCGAGTCGTTGCCGCAAGTCGAATTCGGGCTGGCGCAGAACGATCCGTTCTCGATCGAAGTCGCGACCCTGCTGCCGCCTTCGCAGGCCATGGAAGGCGGTGCGTCGGACATCACGGTGCGGCTTGCCGACGGTCGTTCGCTGCCGGGCTGGATGCACTATGACGCCGCCAACGGTGCGCTGCGCGGCAAGCTGCCGCCCGGCGCACACGATGTACGAATCGTCGTCGAAACACGCGACGCGGCGGGCCGCGTCGCGCGCCGGGAAGTCGTGCTCGCGCCGCACGGGCGCGACACGTCGCACGCCCCCGCGCATCCGCCTGCACACGGGCACGCCGCCCATCCGGGCGCCGGGCAACCGGTCGCGCGCGCCGCGCTGCCGGCCGGCAAGCCATCGCTCGATCAGCAATTCGCACGGGCGCTCGCGGCATTGCATTCTTCCCGCGTCAACACGGCCGTACGCCTGGGCGCGCGCTTCGTCTCCAACAGTTACGGCG
>CBJMQH010000652.1:0-2768 GCA_966431825.1 uncultured Trinickia sp. | reverse complement strand
ACGTAGCTGCCGTATGGGCGCTGGAACCGGAACGCGTTGCCGCGAAAAAGCACGGCGTAGAAGCCCCACGGTTTTGCGGTCAGCACGGAGGGATAGCCCATTTCGCCCGTCTTCGCGATCAGCGCGAGGCGGACTGCGCGCGATGTCGCGTCCCCGGCCGCCCACGACTTGCGGGAGCCCGTGTTCGGTGCGTGACGGTAAGTGCGCAGCGCCTGGCCGTCTACGAGGGCAAGCGAAACCGCGTTGATCAGCTCATCACGCGTGAGTCCGAGCAAAGTCCCGACCACGGCTGTGGAGGCGAGCTTGACGAGCAGAACGTGGTCGAGTCCGACCTTGTTGAACGCGTTTTCGAGGGCGATGACGCCCTGGATTTCGTGCGCCTTCACCATGGCGACGAGCACGTCTTTCATGAGGCGCGGCGCTTTGCCGCAGGCGAGCGCCGTGCGCGAGAGCCAGTCGGCCGTGGCGAGAATGCCGCCCAGGTTGTCGGACGGGTGGCCCCATTCGGCCGCGAGCCACGTGTCGTTGAAGTCGAGCCAGCGAATCATGGCCCCGATGTCGAACGCGGCTTTGACCGGGTCCAGCTGGAACGGCGTGCCGGGCACCTTCGCACCGTGCGGCACGGTCGTGCCCGGAACGAGGGGGCCCAGCAATTTGGTGCAGGCGGGGTAGGAGAGCGCCTCCAGCCCGCAGCCCAGTGTATCGATCAGGCAGTGGCGCGCAGTTTCGAGCGCGAGTGCGCTGTCGACCTCGTAATCGAGGACATAGTCGACGATGTCGACGAGTACAGCGTCAGGCGCGGGCCGGATGTTGGAGATCGATGCGGACATCGGGCGTTCTCCGAACGGCGGATCGGGTGCCGATCAGTTGCTCTTTTGCAGCTCGTTCGATTGCGTCGGTGCCGGGGCGCCCTGGGCCATTTCCGCCGTCTTGCACTCGTCGGCCAGACGGCCGCCGTCGTGGTCCGAGAACAGCATTGCCTTCGTCGGGATCACGACGAGATCGAGGCCCGATGCGGCATCATGGAAACGGTCGGCGCCCGTGGTCGTCGCTTCGCGCGGCAGGCTGTAGTTCTTGTTCGCCCAGTGAACCGTCACGATCTGGTCACGCTTCATGTCGCCTTTCAGATCGAAAGACAGCCCTTCGTTGCACGACCACTTCACGGCGCCTTCCGGCACGGGGTCGGTCTTCGCTGCCGCCGATTTCGTCGCCTTGCGCTTGACGAGGCGGTGCTTGGGCGCGGGCGCCTTCGGGGTCGCCTTCTTTGCCGTTTCAGCGAATGCGGGCGTTGCGGTCACGAGCGTCGTGGCGGAGATCGTGCCGACGAGCGCGGCGATCAGCAGTTTCTTCATGGAATCAAGACCTTTCGAATAACGTGAAACAGAAATAGCTGGAACCGGGAGCAGGCGGTGCGGGCATCCGGAGGACCGTACGCGCTGCCGCTCTCTCGCACGGCGGTCGCTATTTTCTCCTATTTGGCGTGACAACCTTCATATTTTCCCGTTCGGCTCAGCGCGGCCCTCGCCGGGGCCGCGTTCCTACCGCTCAGCCCTTGCCGTCGCCGAACAACGGCGCCGTTTCCGCAGGCAAGGGTCTCCCCGTTGCTCGGGCACGGCGCAGCACCGACCAGTAGTAGCGGTAGCTCGCGCGATCGTGCAGCGTATCGCCGTGCCGCGTCGGCCCCCACTGCGCAGCCTGCGCGGCGAGCAGGATCTGCGCCGCTTGCGCGATGGCCGCATCGCGCGGCGCAAACGCCGCGACGATCACGGGAATCTGGGCGGGATGGATGCTCCACATGCGCGTGTAGCCGAATTCGTCGCGTGCGCGGGCCGCATCGGCCGCAACGACCGCCATGTCGCGCACCTCGGTACTGACGTTGTGTGACGGGACACGCGCTGCCGCATGGCACGCCGCCGAAATCTCGAGTTTGGCGCGCCGCACGAGCGGGTGGTCGAACTGGCCGGGCGAGCGCATCGCGCTGTCGGGGATCGCACCGTCATGTGCCGAAACAAAATCCATGAGTCCGAACGACAGGGCCTGCACGGTCGGCAGCGCCGCGAGCTGAAAGACCTGCGCGAGCGCGCCGTGCGTTTCGATCAGCAGTTGAGTCGGAATCGGCTCTGCGATGCCGAGCTCTGCACGCGTCGCCTCGATGAACGCGCACATTTCGGCGGCATCGGCGACGCTGCGCACTTTCGGCAACGTGATGTAGGCGGGTGCCCGGCGCGCCGCACGCAGGATCAGGCGAACGTCGTCGCGCCAGTGGCCATGGGCGAAATCGTGGATGCGTACGCCGACGCGGCCGAAACGATCATGTTCGCTGCCGATCAGCGAGGCGACGAGTGCCGCGTGCTCGGCCTCGCGGCCGACCTCGGCGCCGTCCTCGCAATCGAGCGTGATGTCGAATACCGGGCCGAGCTCGCCTTGCAAGGCGAGCGACTTGCGCATCAGCTTCTCGCTGCCGGCGTAGTGATCGCACACGGGCAGGAGCGGGGGCGGCGCTTCGCCGTCAAACAACACTTCGGCGGGAGTGAGGGCGCGCATCGTCAGCGTTGAAAGCGTGAGTCGTCGTAGCAAAAAAGCGCGTACGTCCGCCGCGAGGCGGGCCGTCGAAACGCACTTCGGGAGCGGGGCGCGAGGCCCCGCCTTACAACGGGAAACGCCGGCTTGCCGACCGCGCGCACGAAGGCGCGCGCGGCGGCAAGCCGGCGCAGATGGGAAGTTAGCCGAGCAGGTGTTGCACACCGTCGCGCTCTTCGAGCAGCTCG
>CBJMQH010000651.1:0-2776 GCA_966431825.1 uncultured Trinickia sp. | reverse complement strand
TCCCTTAGCAGGGGAGTGCCTTCGACCTCTCGGCCACGTCTCCCAAACTGTTCGTTCGCGCCGGGAGGCAGCGCGACGAGACAAAGATAATAACGGTAACTACACCGCAGGTCAATTTCTGGAACGATTTTTTTTATCGCCCCGACCTGCGGCTCGCACTCAAGCCTGATCGAGCTCGAACGCCTTGTGGAGCGCGCGCACGGCAAGCTCCATGTACTTCTCGTCGATCAACACCGAGATCTTGATTTCGGACGTCGAGATCATCTGAATGTTGATGCCCTCTTCCGACAGCGTGCGGAACATCTTGCTCGCAATGCCCACGTGCGAACGCATGCCCACGCCCACCACCGAAACTTTCGACACGCGCGGGTCGCCCACCACCTCTTCGGCGCTCACGTGACCCTTCACCTGATTGTTCAGGATGTCCATCGCGCGCTGATAGTCGCCACGCCCCACCGTGAACGTGAAGTCGGTCTTACCTTGCACGCTCTGGTTCTGAATGATCATGTCGATGTCGATGTTCGCATCGGCCACCGGCCCCAGGATCTGATACGCGATGCCCGGCTTGTCGGGCACACCACGCACGGCGATACGGGCTTCGTCGCGCTGGAATGCGATGCCCGAGATGACAGCTTTTTCCATGGTCTCGTCTTCTTCAAAAGTGATCAGCGTGCCCGATTTCATTTCTTCCTCGAGCGGAATCATCGGGTCGGTCAGGCTCGACAGCACACGCGTCTTCACCTGATACTTGCCCGCAAACTCCACCGAGCGGATCTGCAGAACCTTCGAGCCGAGGCTCGCCATTTCCAGCATCTCCTCGAACGTCACGCGGTCAAGCCGGCGCGCATCGTCGACCACGCGCGGATCCGTCGTGTAGACACCGTCCACGTCCGTGAAGATCAGACACTCATCGGCCTTCAGCGCAGCCGCAATCGCCACAGCCGACGTATCGGAGCCGCCGCGGCCCAACGTCGTGATATGACCGTCCGGATCCACGCCCTGGAAACCCGTGATGACCACGACCTTCCCGGCGTCGAGATCGGCCATGACGCGCGCGCTGTCGATCTCGTTGATCCGCGCCTTCGTGAATGCGCTGTCGGTCTTGACCGCGACCTGCCAGCCCGCATAGCTGATCGCATCCACGCCTGCTTCCTGCAAGGCGATGGCAAGCAGCCCCACGCTGACCTGCTCGCCCGTCGACGCGATCACGTCGAGTTCGCGCGGGCTCGGCTGGCTCGAAATCTCTTTCGCGAGGCCCAGCAGACGATTCGTTTCGCCGGACATCGCCGACGGCACGACAACCATCTTGTGGCCCGCCTGGTGCCACTTCGCAATGCGCTTGGCGACGTTCTTGATGCGCTCGACCGAGCCCATCGATGTGCCGCCGTATTTGTGTACGATGAGTGCCATTGTCGTTCAGAACAGAAGGAGAAACCGCGCCGGCGCGCTTCGAGCCGAAACCGCGAGACTGCCGTTTAGTCTCGCGGCCTCGTGAGCGCTTCGACGACGACGTAGGGGGTGGCGGCGGTTGCATGCATGCGTGCAGCGCGCGGCATTTGACCCGCGAAAACCCTTCAGCGACACACACGAATCGTGCAAATCAGGGATCTGAAGGGCTGTGCAAAAGCAAATCGGGCAAGCTATCGAGCGTACTTGATCGAGGGCGAAAAGACAAGTTGCGCGGCGCCTCGCGCCCGCCCCGTGCCGCTTACGCGCAACGCGCCCCATCCGCGACCGTCAAATCGGGGCGCCATTCAATTCGTCGGCGCGGCCCCGCCGCTTCCCCGGCCAACGCCCCATCGACACCGATGGTCGGCACGCACAGAAGCCGCTCGTCAAGATAAAGCAGCGGCAAATCGCGCTGCCATGCCGGCACACCGGCTTCCTGAAACAGGTTCTTGAGCGAACGCGAAGGCGCGTCCGGCGCGCGCCGCAACCGCTCGCCGCCCGCGCGGGGGCGTGCCCCCAACGGACCCGCCGCGAGCAACACTCTTCCACCCGCATTCTGGCACGCACCGACAAGCGGCTCGCAGCCCGCGTCGACCGGTACGAAAACGAACGACCCGCGCCAACGCGGCAAATGCCAGACTTCCCGGCCGTCCCACGTCAGCTCGTCGGGACCCGGCTCGTCCGAAGCACTGCCCATCGTCGCCGGCTCCCAGCAAACTGCATCGCGGTACAGCCGCAGCGTCTGTCCCGCGTGATCGACACGCAGCGCATGTCCAGGGGCAGCCTCGCGCACTTGCCGCAGCATCTGCGCGAGCCGGGCCGCCGACGGCGCAGGCATGCCGCGCAAGCGAATCCACGCGCGCAGCACATTCGTCGCGCGCGCATCGTCGAGCGCGCAGAGCGCCGCGCGCGACAGGGAAATTCGTTCGTCGTCCGATGCAATCGCCGCAAGATCGATGTTTGCCAGATCGTCGAGCAGGCGCTGAGCCGTCGCAGCGTGCCGCGCCGTACGCGCAAGCGCCTCTCGAAACCCGGGGAAGTGTGCCGTCAATGCGGGCACAACATCATGCCGCAGCGCGTTGCGCGCATAGCGCGGATCGGTGTTCGACTCGTCTTCCACCCACCGCAGCCCGCGTGCATGCGCATAGCGCTCGAGCTGGGCGCGCAGCAGCGTGAGGAGCGGCCGCACGCGCGGCACCGCTGCACCGGGATCGTGCCGCTGTCGCGCCATCGCGGCCAGGCCGGCAATGCCGGCGCCGCGCAGCAATTGCAGTAGAACCGTCTCGGCCTGGTCGTCCGCATGATGAGCAAGCCAGAGCGTCGCAAC
>CBJMQH010000650.1:0-2783 GCA_966431825.1 uncultured Trinickia sp. | reverse complement strand
ACCGTGGCGCCCGAGGTCTTCGCATTGGCACGTTCAAGCTGCTTGGCGAGATCGTATGGCGGGTGGGTGCCGTACGGCCAATTGGCGCCGTCGGCGGACGACGTGCGCCGACTCGCGTCGTCGTCGGCGTCGCTGCCTCCGCGTTTCCAGAGCGCCGCCGAGGCCAAGCGTGTGCGCGAAGAGCGCGATCGGCTCGCCACGATGTCAAATGGTGTTGCCTATCTGGGGCCCGTCATCGTCGCCCACGTGAAACAGCACCCGTTCGACCTCGGCAATCCGGGCATGCTCGCCGGGATGATCGAGGCGTCGCGCGACGCGGGGCAGACGAAAGTCTCGCACGCACTGTTCCGGCTGCTGCATCGCTGGTACTTTTTCACACCCTCGGCGCACGCGACGCGCTACTACTACTGAGGCCAGAAGGCGCCCGGCAGCGTCGCGCAAGCGGCGCGTGTGCCGGGGGCCGCGCCTCACCGGGCCGAGCGGGCATCAATGCATGCTCGCCACGCGCTGCGGCCGGCCCCCCCCGCCGAGGTCCGCGCCTTTCTGGGGGCATGGCCGCAGAACACTGCGCCGATCGCGGGCGTGGCACTGGATACGGTCATCGATCGGGAAGTGGTTGACGAATTCCCGCATATGGGATAGACCGACCGTGCTGCACAAACCGTGCCATCGCCGAACGGCTAACTTCCGACCTTTTGAATATCAATGACTTAGCGAATGTTCGCGCAGCTTGTCCACAGAGTTGCCAACAAAATCTGGGGATAACTTTTGGCCGGCGGGTGGTCAGGGCGCGACGGGCGGTGGTTTCAAACGCGACAGGTCACGCTCAGGCCGTGTCCGCCTCGGGGAACGACGCCCGGCCCTGCGTCAGATCGCGCAGGGCGACACGGGCACCTGCCACCTCGGTCGCAGGCATCTGCATCAGCAGTCGCACGTCGGACTCGTAGGTACTGCCGACGAGTTCAACCTGTGCTTGTTCCATCCAGCGTCGCACACGCGCTTCGTCAGGGAAGCCGATTGCCACGGTCAGGCGGGCCTGGGCGATGCGTTCCACGCGCTGTGCGCTTTGCAGGGCGGTCGCGATGGCGTCGGTATAGGCGCGCACGAGCCCGCCCGCGCCAAGCTTGACGCCGCCGTAATAGCGGACGACCGCGGCAAGCACGCCGTCCAGATCGTGATGGCGAAGGACTTCGAGTATCGGGCGGCCCGCGGTGCCGGACGGTTCTCCGTCATCGGACATGCCGGACTGGCCGCCGGCGAGCAGCGCCCAGCAAACGTGGGTAGCGCTCGGGTGCTCTTCACGCAGACGCTTGAGTTCGCCCATCGCGGCGTCGCGGTCTGCAACGGGGAGGGCGAACGCGATGAAGCGGCTTTTGCGGATCTCGAGTTCCGCGCTCAACGGGGTTGCAAGGGTATAAGTCGGCAAAGGGGAAATCGTGCGTCGAATGCGGTTGGTCGTCCGCGCCGCACAGCGCGGCGCCACCGACGCAGTGTACCGCCCAACGGCACACACGACCCCGTGGCTGCGGTCCCGACACCCGCGCGGCCGCTTGCGCGAAAACTGGGCGACACCGTGTTGAGCCGGTGCCGCCCGCCGTCAAGCCGACTATGCGGCTACTGCTTCAGACGGATGTCGCGCGATGAGGCGCCAACCTCGACGCAGCCATTGGTGGCAACGCGCCACGTGTTGCGCCCGCTATCCCAGACGCGCCGCATCATCGGGTTGACGATGATGTTGACCCGTCGCGCCTCGCCCGCGTTGAGGCTGACTTTCTCCCAGCCCACGAGGCGTTGCGGAGGCTCTTCGCTGTCGCCGAGTCCGGCCAGGTAGACCTGCGGCACCTCGGCTCCGGCGACCGGCCCGTCGTTGCGCAGCGTGAACGAGACGAGCGTCGTGTGATCGGGCAGATCGCGTACGGCAAGACCCGAATAGCTGAAGTGCGTGTATGACAGCCCATGACCGAACGGGAACATCGGTTCAATGTGCTTCGCGTCATACCAGCGATAGCCCATATCGAGCTTCTCCTTGTAGACGGGGTCCTGCGCGAGCGTACCGTCGATGCCCCACGTCGGCGTGTCCTGGTCGCGCAACGGGAAGGTGACCGGCAGCTTGCCCGAGGGGTTGACCTTGCCGAACAGCACGTTCGCGATGGCTTGACCGCCCCCTTCGCCGGGGAACCAGGCTTCGACGATCGCCGAGACCTGATCCTTCCATGGCATCAGCACAGGGTTGCCGCTTTCGACCACGACGACAGTGTGCGGATTAGCCTGCGCCACCGCTTCGACGAGCGCATCCTGATTCGACGGATTGGAGAGCGAAAGGCTCGTCAGCTCGCCGAAGTCTTCCCCGCCCGACTGGGTCACGACGACAACGGCCACGTCCGAATTGCGTGCCAACGCGGCTGCGTTCGCGATCTCCTGCTGCGTATAAGCGCGGAAGGGCGATTGCTGATCCGTGTTGCCCGAGAACGTGACCGTTGCGCCCGGTGCCAGGTTCTTGATGGCGGCAGTGATCGGTACCGGGATCTTGATCCACGGGTTCGGCCACCAGTTGCAGCCGGTGGAGGTGCCGAACGTAAGCCCGCCGCAGCCGGCGAACGCCCCGGTGACCGGGTCGCGCGTGTCGCCCGAACCGCCGCCGGTCATGACGGCGACATCGGCATGGCCGCCGATGACGGCGACGCGCTTGACGGTTGCGGCATCGAGCGGCAGTTGCCGGTCCTGATTCTTCAGGAGCACGATTGATTGCTCCTCGGCGTACTGGGCGGCGTCGATCTTCCAGG
>CBJMQH010000649.1:0-2784 GCA_966431825.1 uncultured Trinickia sp. | reverse complement strand
GATCGGGGCCCTGCCCGGTCTGCCGAGCGTCGTCGTCGCAACGGGGCACCAGCATCTCGGTCTGACGCTCGGTCCGCTGACCGGCGAGCTCGTCGCTGCGCTCATCTCCGGCGCCCCGCCGGGCGTCGATCTCGCGCCGTTCGGCGTCGGTCGTTTTTGACGGCGCCGCCCGCTTTTACGAACCCGGCCCGCCTTTCGGTTCGCACCGCGACATGCCGAACGCCGTCACCCCGCAACAAGAGGATTCCTTCATGCAGCCCCTTCCTACCTTCGACGCAAGTGCCACCGCGAAGCTGCTCGATTTTGTCCGGCTCGTGGACGCACTCGCCACCGCCAGCCGCGAGCTCGCTGTTGGCGCGTTACGCGCGCCAGTGCGCACGAGCGTGTCGCTTGCCGGCGGCGGCATTCTGCTGTCGATGCCGGCCAGCGCCGACGACATCGCGATTCATAAGCTCGTCAGCGTGGCACCTGGCAACCCCGCCCGGCAGTTGCCGACGATCTTTGGCACCGTCACGGTTTGCGACGGCGAAACAGGTCAGCCCGAATGCATCCTCGACGGCCCCACGCTCACGGGGTGCCGCACCGCCGCGCTCTCGATGCTCGGCGTCAAGACGCTCTTTAACGGCGCACCTTCTGCATTCCTCATCGTCGGCACGGGCCAACAGGCGAAGTTCCACGCGCGCGCCATTGCCGCACTGCATCCTGCCGCACGCTGCTTCGTGAGGGGTTCGAGCGCCGAGCGCGAACGCGCATTCCGTGCGCAGCTCGCAAGCGAAGGGATAGCGGTCGAAGAGGCACCGGGCACGGCGAGCGACCTGCCGCCGGACATCGACGTCGTGATCACCGCAACGACAAGCAAGACGCCCGTGTACGCGCAAGCGGCCCGCCCCGAGCGACTTATCGTCGCTGTCGGTGCCTTCACGCCCGACGCGGCCGAGATTGCACCGCAGACGGTCAACGACAGCGCCCTCTTCGTCGACGATTTCGATGCCGCACGCGAAGAGGCGGGGGACCTGCTGCAAGCCGGCGTCGACTGGACCGCCGTGCGCCCGTTGAGCACCGCGCTCGATGGCAGCGTGCCGCGCGACAAGCCGCGCCTGCTCAAGACGGTCGGCAGCGGAGCATGGGACCTCGCGGCCTGCCGTGTGGCCCGTCAGGCGCTGCGCGCCGGCGGTACGCGCAAAGTTTGATCGCCATGGAACCGAGCGCTGACGCCCCGCCGCCGCGGGCGTCGGCTCACCCCCAGGCGCGCGCGCCGTCCGCACACACGACAGTGCACTCGAGCCCTTGCCCGGCGGCAGCGCGGTCGATTGCCGCCTCCAGTTGCGCAAACGGGTAGGCGTCGATTTCGACGGCGTCGAGCGACAGTTGCCCCGAGCTGACGAGCGCGATCAGCGCTTGGTAGTCGGCCGGTGTGTACATGAAGTTGCCGATGAGCGACCAGTTGTTCAGCAGCATTTCCTGATAGGTGATCGGCAGCTCGACGGCCATGCTGCCCATCAGCACGAGCCGCCCGTTGCGCCGAAGCGCTCTTAACGTCGAGAGCGTCGCATTCGCGTCAGTGGCATGGCCGACCATGTCGAATCCGATATCGGCCCCGCCGTCGGCCGCTTCGCGTATCGCGGCCACGTCCCGCGCCAGCTCGCCGGTCAGCACGACGCCGGCAACGCGCCCACGCCCGAGGTCGACGAGTTTCGCGAGCGGCGCCTCGCGGCGCGCCAGCGCGACCACTTTGCGCGCACCGAGCGCGAGGGCTGCCAGGACAGCGGCCGACCCGAAATAACCGCTCGCGCCGTTGACGACCACCGTCTCGCCGGCCGCAAGGCCACCGCGGCGCAACCCGCCGAACGGCACCGAAAACTTGCCGAGCGACGCGAGACGCGCTGCCGGTACGCGATCGAGCCCGTCGAGCGCAAGCACCGTGGCGGCGGGAAATTCGGCGAACTCGCGCAGCGTGCCGTGCGGGAATTCGGCCAGCATCGGCGCGCTGCCGGCGCTGATTCCGGTCAGGCCGATCAGCACCTGCTCGGGCTCGCGCACCGACTCGTCGGCGCGCCAGTAGGGATGCACGACCACGCGCTGCCCGGGCTTCAGCCCGACTACGCCCTCGCCCACCGCCTCGATCGTGCCGACGCCGTTCGTGCCCGGCGAAAACGGCCCCGGCGGAAATGCGTAGGGCAACTTACCTTCAAGATAACTGCGCGTATAGCTGAGCAGCGGCACCGCCTCCATACGCAGCAAAACGGCGGCGCGCCGAGGGTTCGGCTTGACTTCGTCGCGCAGCGCAAGCGGTTGCCCCGGGGCATCCAGCATCCATGCTTTCATCGTAGTCTCCCATCATCGTTGAATCGGCTGAATCGATCGGGCAAAGCGCTCGATCCGACGGGTTGAACTGTAGGGCCGCACGACGTATCCTGAAAATCAATTATTCTCATTGCACCTATCAGCGAAAAAGATGGCTGATCTACGCGGGATCGACTTGAACCTGCTCGTCACGCTCGACGTCCTGCTGGCCGAGTCGAACGTGACCCGGGCGGCGACGCGACTGAACTTGACGCAACCGGCCGTATCGACACAGCTCGCGCGGTTAAGACAGATCTTCGGCGACCCGCTGCTGATTCCGTCGGCGAGCGGGCGCGGGATGGCGCGCAGCGCGCTCGCGCTCGAGCTGATGGAGCCGCTGCACGATGTCTTGCGCCAGGTCGAAGCCGTCGTGAAGCGGCAGCCGGCGTTCGACCCGCTCGTCGATACGCGCCGTTTCACGATTGCCGCGAACGATCAGAC
>CBJMQH010000648.1:0-2784 GCA_966431825.1 uncultured Trinickia sp. | reverse complement strand
CGCATCGAACTATCGGCAGGTCCCGCTCGGCGTGGTCGTCCCGGCCGATGTCGACGATCTCGTCACTGCGGTTGCCGTGTGTCATCGGCTGGACGTTCCGTTTCTGACACGCGGCGGCGGTACGTCGCAGAACGGGCAATGCGTGAACGTGGCGGTTGTGGCCGATGCGAGCAAGTACGTCAATCGTGTCGTCTCGATCGATCCGCAGACGCGGACGGCGCTCGTCGAACCTGGCGTCATCTGCGACACGCTGCGCGATGCGGCCGAGGCGCATGGTCTCACGTTCGCGCCCGATCCCGCTACGCATAGCCGCTGCACGCTCGGCGGCATGATCGCGAACAATTCGTGCGGCGCGCATTCGGTGATGGCGGGCAAGACCGTCGAGAACGTCGAGGCGCTCGAAATTCTGACTTATGACGGTGCGCGTTTCTGGGTCGGGCCCACGAGCGAGGACATGCTCGAGGCGATCATTGGCGAGGGCGGGCGTCGCGGCGAGATCTACGCGCAGCTTCGTGCGTTGCGGGACCGGTACGCCGACGCGATCCGGCGCGGGTTTCCACAGATCAAACGCCGTGTGTCGGGCTTCAACCTCGATCAATTGCTGCCCGAGAACGGCTTTAACGTAGCGCGTGCGCTCGTGGGCACGGAAGGCACCTGCGCCGTCACGCTGCGTGCTAAGTTAAGGCTCGTACACAGCCCGGCGCACCGGGTGCTGCTCGTTCTCGGCTTCGCGGACATCTTTCTGGCGGCCGATGCCGTGCCGCACTTCACGCGCTTCGCCCCGATCGCGATCGAAGGACTCGATCGCCAGATCATTCGCGGCTTGCAAGCGCGGGGCTTGAAGCACGATGAGATTGCATTGCTGCCCGAGGGCGATGCCTGGGTCGTCCTCGAGTTCGGCGGCGACACGGCGGAAGATGCGCAAGCGCAGGCTGCGCGCGCCGAGGCGTATTTCAAGTCGGGCGAGGCCGGCGTGCATGTCAGCACGTTTGCGGTGGCGAGCAAACGGGCGCAGCAGCAGGTCTGGTCGATCCGCGAAACGGGGGCTTCGGCCGTCGCGCTCTCGATCGATCCGGCGCGGCCGGACCCGATTGTCGGATGGGAGGATGCGGCCGTCGACCCGCTGCGTCTTGGCGACTATCTGCGCGCGTTCCAGGCACTCGTCGACCGCTATGGCTATGAAACCTGTCTCTACGGCCACTTCGGGGACGGCTGCGTGCACGCGCGTATCACATTCGACATCCGAACCGCCGAGGGCATCGCCACGTGGCGGTGCTTTTTGCGCGAGGCGGCGCAGCTCGTCGTCGATTTCGGCGGCTCGCTCTCGGGCGAGCATGGCGACGGACAGGCGAAGGCCGAGTTCCTGCCGATCATGTACGGCCCCGAGCTCATGCAGGCGCTCGAGGCGTTCAAGGCGATCTGGGACCCGGCGAACCGGCTCAATCCGGGCAAGGTGGTCCACGCTTACCGCGCCGACGAGAATCTGCGCATGGGGCCTGCCTACCGCACCATCGCGCTGACGACGAAACTGGCGTTCGCGAGCCCGGAAGGCGACGGCTTGCAGCGGGAGGTCGAGCGCTGTATCGGCATGGGCAAGTGCCGCTCGCTCGACGGCGCAACGATGTGTCCGAGCTTTCGTGCGACACGCGAAGAGCGGTTCTCCACGCGCGGCCGTGCACATCTGTTCTGGGAGATGCTGCAGGGCGATGTGATCAAGGACGGCTGGCAAAGCCGCGAAGTGAAGGAATCGCTCGATGCGTGCCTTGCGTGCAAGGGTTGCAAGTCGGACTGCCCGACGCATACGGACATGGCTTCGTACAAGGCCGAATTCATGTCGCACTACTACGAAACGCATCGACGCCCGAGGCAGGCCGCATTCATGGGCCGGATCGGGCAATGGGCGCAGTTTGCACGCCGTTTTCCGCGCCTCGTCAATTTTTTGACGGGTTGCCCCGGGCCGGCGCAAGCCGCCAAGTGGGTCGCCGGCGTTGCGCCGCAGCGGCGGCTGCCGAAGTTCGCGCAAAAGCCGTTTCATGCGCTGGCCGCCGCGGCAACGGCGTCGCGCGCGCAGCTTGCGCGCCCGGCGCCCGCAGGAAAAGTCGTCCTTTGGGTCGATACGTTCAGCGAACATTTTTCGCCCGAGATCGCGACCGCGGCCGCAGCCGTGCTGGAGGCGCTCGGCTACGAGGTCGTGCTGCCGCGCAAGCAGTTGTGTTGCGGCCGCCCGCTCTACGATTACGGGCTGCTCGACGAGGCGCGTGCGTTACTTCGCACGGCCGTCGACACGCTCGCATCGGAGATTGCCGCCGGTGTGCCGATCGTCGGCCTGGAGCCGGGCTGCCTCTCGGTATTCAAGGACGAGCTCGCGAAGCAACTGCCCGACGATGGCGCCGCGCGCAAGCTCGCCGCCCAGACGTTCCTGTTTTCCGACTTCGTGGCCCGTGCCGATTTCTCGTGGCCGCGGCTCACTGCCGAGGTTCTCGTGCATGGGCACTGTCATCAGAAGGCGTTGTTCGGGATGCAGGGCGATGCGGCGTTGCTCGATAAGCTCGGCGTACGCTGGCGCCTGCTCGAGACGGGCTGCTGCGGGATGGCGGGCTCGTTCGGATTCAACGCACAGCACTACGATCTGTCGATGAAGATCGGCGAAGACAAGCTGCTGCCACTTGTACGGGCGGCTTCGCCCGATACCGTCGTCTTGACGAATGGCTTCAGCTGCCGCGAGCAGATCGAGCACGGGACGGGCAGGGCGTCGCTGCATATCGCGCAGCTCGCCTGGCGGGC
>CBJMQH010000647.1:0-2790 GCA_966431825.1 uncultured Trinickia sp. | reverse complement strand
AGCTCGAGCGC
The DNA here is from genome assembly GCA_966431825.1 of uncultured Trinickia sp. Classification (GTDB taxonomy): domain Bacteria; phylum Pseudomonadota; class Gammaproteobacteria; order Burkholderiales; family Burkholderiaceae; genus Trinickia. The sequence continues at coordinate 2,779 of CBJMQH010000647.1, read as the reverse complement.
CGGATCATGTTCCGTCGCGCGATGAAGCGTGCGATGCAAAACGCAATGCGTCTTGGCGCCCAAGGCATCAAGATCATGAGCGCGGGCCGTCTGAACGGCATCGAAATCGCACGTACCGAGTGGTACCGCGAAGGACGCGTGCCGCTGCATACGCTGCGTGCCGACATCGACTACGCAACCTCGGAAGCGAAGACGACGTACGGCATCATCGGCGTCAAGGTGTGGGTCTACAAGGGCGACACGCTCGGCCGCAACGATGCTCCGGTCGTCGAAGAGCCCGTCGAGGAAAAGCGTCCGCGCCGTAATGCGCGTCCGGGCGAGCGCCGTCCCCGCCGTGACGGCGAAGGTGGCGCGCCGTCGGGTGCTCGCCGTGGCGCACCGCGTCGTGGTGGTGCCGGCAAGCCTGATGGCGACGGCAAGACTGGAGAATAACGATGCTGCAACCGAAACGCAGGAAGTATCGCAAAGAGCAGAAGGGTCGTAACACCGGTGTCGCAACGCGCGGCAACGCCGTGTCGTTCGGTGAATTCGGCCTGAAGGCTATCGGTCGCGGCCGTCTGACCGCACGCCAGATCGAAGCGGCGCGTCGTGCCATGACGCGTCACATCAAGCGCGGTGGCCGCATTTGGATTCGCATTTTCCCGGACAAGCCGATCTCGCAAAAGCCGGCCGAAGTACGGATGGGTAACGGTAAAGGTAACCCGGAGTACTACGTCGCCGAGATTCAGCCGGGCAAGATGCTGTACGAAATGGATGGCGTATCCGAAGAGTTGGCGCGTGAAGCGTTCCGTCTGGCCGCAGCCAAGCTGCCGCTGAAGACGACGTTCATCGTTCGTCAGCTGGGCGCCTAAGGAGCAAATGATGAAGGCATCAGAACTTCACCAGAAAGACAAGGCGGCGCTCAACAAGGAGCTGTCGGACCTGTTGAAAGCGCAATTCGGCCTGCGCATGCAGCTCGCGACCCAGCAGCTCACGAACACGAGCCAGCTGAAGAAGGTTCGTCGCGACATCGCACGCGTGCGGACCGTCCTGACTGAGAAGGCGAACCAGAAATGAACGATAGCGTGAAAACCTCGCTCAAGCGGACGCTGATCGGCAAGGTCGTCAGCAACAAGATGGACAAGACGGTCACCGTGCTGGTCGAGCACCGCGTGAAGCACCCGATCTACGGCAAGTACGTCGTGCGCTCGAAGAAGTACCACGCACACGACGATGCGAACACGTACAACGAGGGAGACCTCGTCGAAATCCAGGAAACGCGTCCGATCTCGAAGACGAAGGCCTGGGCCGTGTCGCGCCTTGTCGAAGCTGCCCGCGTCATCTAAAGCAGCGAAGCGGTACCGCGCTTTGGACGGCTCTCGAAGTCGTTGAAGGCGCAGCAAATTTAGCTTGCAAGACCGGGATTGTTTGATATAATCTCGGTCTTCCCTCTTTTTGGGATCCGTTGCGGGCGTAGTTGAGTGCTGGATTCGACGCCTGTTGGTGGTCCAACCGGAAGGGAGCGGCGGGCGCCAGCCTGCTGTGAAAGGATTCACTCGATTGCGATGGCGGTTCCGATGCCGTCGCTGCTGTTCCAACCTAAACAGCCAAGCGGCCAAGCAGTAACAGCGGCGCGGCTGACGGGACCAAGACTGACCGGCTGAACCATGGTGGTGCAGGCGGATTAAGTTGGGAAAGATAAACCATGATCCAGACCGAATCTCGGCTTGAAGTGGCCGACAACACGGGTGCACGTGAAGTCATGTGCATCAAGGTGCTCGGCGGCTCGAAGCGTCGTTATGCCAACATCGGCGACATCATCAAGGTGAGCGTCAAAGAGGCAACGCCGCGCGGGCGCGTGAAGAAAGGCGAAATCTACAACGCCGTGGTCGTGCGTACGGCCAAGGGCGTGCGTCGCCAGGACGGCTCGCTGATCAAGTTCGACGGTAACGCTGCCGTGCTTTTGAACAACAAGCTCGAGCCCATCGGCACCCGTATCTTCGGGCCGGTCACGCGTGAGTTGCGTAGCGAACGGTTCATGAAGATCGTTTCGCTTGCACCGGAAGTGCTGTAAGGAGTCGCGATGAACAAGATTCGCAAGGGTGACGAAGTCGTCGTCATCACCGGCAAGGACAAGGGCAAGCGCGGTGTCGTACTCGCGGTGGGTGGCGAGACCGTGACGGTAGAAGGCATCAACCTCGTCAAGAAGCACGTGAAGCCGAACCCGATGAAGGGTACGACTGGCGGTGTGGAAGCCAAGACGATGCCGCTGCATATTTCGAATGTCGCGCTCGTCGACGCGAACGGCAAGGCCTCGCGCGTTGGCATCAAGGTCGAGGACGGCAAGAAAGTCCGCTTCCTGAAGACGACCGGTGCCGTGCTCGGTGCCTGACGCTGCGGAGTGAAAAAATGGCTCGTTTGCAAGAGTTTTACAAAGAAAAGGTTGTACCCGGCCTCATCGAGAAGTTCGGTTACAAGTCCGTCATGGAAGTGCCGCGCATCACCAAGATCACCCTGAACATGGGTCTTGGCGAAGCCGTTGCTGACAAGAAGATCATCGAAAACGCCGTTGGCGATCTGACCAAGATCGCAGGTCAGAAGCCCGTCGTGACGAAGGCCCGCAAGGCTATCGCAGGCTTCAAGATCCGTCAGGGTTACCCGATCGGTGCGATGGTCACGCTGCGTGGTCGCGCGATGTACGAATTCCTCGATCGTTTCGTTACGGTGGCTCTGCCGCGCGTGCGCGACTTCCGTGGTGTGTCGGGTCGTGCGTTCGACGGTCGCGGCAACTACAACATCG
>CBJMQH010000646.1:0-2809 GCA_966431825.1 uncultured Trinickia sp. | reverse complement strand
GTGATTTTCACGCCGTACCTCGGTGTGAAGATGCTGCCCGACTTCACGAAAGTCGAAGGCGGGCACGACGCGATCTACGACACGCCGCGCTACAACCGCTTCCGCCAGTTGCTGACGCGTGTCATTGCGCGCAAATGGTTGGTTGCGGGCTCGGTTGTCGGGCTCTTCGTCTTGGCTATCCTCGGCATGGGCGTAGTCAAAAAGCAATTCTTCCCGATCTCCGATCGTCCAGAAGTCCTGGTCGAGGTGCAGATGCCTTATGGCACGTCCATCTCGCAAACCAGCGCGGCCGCGGCGAAGGTGCAAGCATGGCTGGCCAAGCAGAAGGAAGCCAAGATCGTCACGGCCTACGTCGGGCAGGGAGCACCGCGCTTTTACCTGGCCATGGGGCCCGAGCTGCCCGATCCGTCGTTTGCAAAGATCGTGGTGCGCACCGACGATCAGGAGGAACGCGAGGCACTGAAGCAGCGACTGCGTCAGGCCGTCGCGGAGGGTCTTGCCCCCGAGGCGCGCGTGCGCGTCACGCAACTCGTGTTCGGTCCGTATTCGCCGTTTCCGGTCGCCTACCGGGTCACCGGTCCCGACCCGGGCCAACTACGCGGCATTGCGGCCGAAGTTCAGCGAGTGATGGATAGCTCTCCGATGATGCGCACGGTCAACTCCGACTGGGGTACGCGCACGCCAACGCTGCACTTCACTTTGCAGCAGGACCGATTGCAAGCGGTCGGATTGACATCGAGTGCCGTGGCGCAACAGCTGCAATTTCTGCTCAGCGGCGTGCCCATCACGGCCGTGCGCGAGGATATTCGAACCGTGCAGGTCATGGCGCGTTCGGCTGGCAACGTGCGGCTCGATCCTGCCCGGATCGGTGACTTCACGCTCGCGGGGGCAGGAGGGCAACGCATTCCGCTGTCGCAAGTGGGCAGCGTTGACGTGCGCATGGAGGAGCCGATCATGCGCTGGCGCGACCGCGTGCCGACCATCACGGTGCGGGGCGACATCGCCGATAACCTGCAGCCGCCGGACGTATCGACGGCGATCACGAAGCAGCTTCAGCCGATCGTCGCCAAGCTTCCGGCGGGCTACCGTATCGAAGAGGCGGGATCCATCGAAGAATCGGCTAAAGCGACCAAGGCGATGTTGCCGCTGTTTCCGATCATGCTGGCAGTGACGCTCGTCATCATCATCTTCCAGGTGCGCTCCATTTCCGCGATGGTCATGGTGTTTCTGACGAGCCCATTGGGGCTGATCGGCGTGGTGCCAACGCTGATCCTGTTCCGGCAGCCATTCGGTATCAATGCGTTGGTCGGCCTCATCGCGTTATCGGGCATTCTGATGCGCAACACGCTGATTCTGATCGGACAGATCCACCAAAACGCGCAGGCCGGACTGGGTCCGTTCCATGCGGTCGTCGAGGCCACGGTGCAGCGCGCCCGCCCTGTGATCTTGACCGCGATGGCGGCAATCCTGGCGTTTATCCCACTGACGCATTCGGTGTTCTGGGGAACCCTCGCTTATACGCTGATCGGCGGTACCTTCGCCGGGACGGTATTGACGCTCGTATTCCTGCCCGCCATGTATTCCATCTGGTTCAAGATCGAACCAGCTGGCGCGGACGATTCGCGCCAAGGCCGCCGGCATGAGCACGCGCAGCCGTCGGACGAGCGCCTGCACGATGCGCTGGATGCACCGCGTTGAAAACATCATTTGTTGACTTGTGTAGGAGGTATCCCAATGTCGAATTCTGCTGTTGTCGTTGTTACCGGTGTCTCGTCGGGCATTGGGCGTGCGGCCGCCGGGAAGTTTGCCCAACGGGGATGTCGTGTGTTCGGTACGGTGCGCGGCATCGCCAATGCGGTTGCTCTACCCGGTGTAGAACTGATCGAGATGGACGTTCGCGACGATGCTTCCGTCAAGTTGGGAATTCAATCCATCGTCGATCGCGCCGGACGTATCGATGTGCTCGTCAATAACGCGGGAACGAGCATGATCGGCGCGGTAGAGGAAACAGTCGTGAGCGAGGCGGCGTCTTTATTGGATACCAATGTCTTGAGTATTCTGCGCACGGCCCAGGCGGTGCTCCCGCATATGCGAGCGCAGCGCAGTGGACGAATCGTCAATATCAGTTCCGTGCTGGGCTTTTTGCCGGCCCCGTACATGGGCCTTTATTCAGCCTCCAAGCATGCTGTCGAGGGGCTGACCGAAAGCCTCGATCATGAAGTGCGCCAGTTCGGTATCCGCGCAACGCTGGTCGAACCATCCTTTACAAGGACCAATCTGGATATCAATGCGCCTCAGACATCCTCGAAAATCGTCGACTATGATCGGGAGCGCGCTCTTGCAATGAGCGCCGTAGCGAGCAGCGTCAGAAATGGGGCCGAGCCCGATGGTGTGGCAAACGCGATTGTCGAAGCGGCGCTCGGGGCTTGGCGTATGCGTCGCACGCCCGCCGGGCAGGCATCGTTGCTAAGCAAATTGCGCCGTTTCATGCCGCCTGGCCCCGTCGATGCGAGCTTGCGAAAAGCATTCGGACTCGGTTGAAACGCGGCGCAGGTTTCGAAGTGCGATCGATGGCGTCGCGGATGGAATCACGACGAGAGCGTCGGGGGCCGATGACGATAGCTCATGGCCCCGGTCCGCTCGCGCGTAGCTGCCACGCTATAGTGCGGCGCGAGCCCGATGAGGCGCTCGAGCTCGGCCGCGATCCATGCGCAAGTCTCGCGCGTGGCCGCGTGCGCGGGCTGTCCGCTCAAGCGGTATTCGAAGGAAATCATCACCTCGGCGTTTTCCGTTCGACAGGTCATATCGC
>CBJMQH010000645.1:0-2815 GCA_966431825.1 uncultured Trinickia sp. | reverse complement strand
GAACTCTTCGCCGCCATAGCGCGCGACGATGTCGTTCGCGCGCAGTTGCGCCCCGACGATGCCGGCAATGTGCTTGAGGACCGCGTCGCCGGTCGGGTGACCGTGGGTATCGTTGATCTGCTTGAAGTGGTCGATGTCGAACAGCAGCACGGCGAACGCGTCGCGATGCCGCTCCCAGCCGCGAAATTCCGCAGCCAGCCGAATGTCGATGTGACGCCGGTTGTAGAGGCCTGTCAGTGCGTCGCGTTCCGACGAGTCCCGCAGGGCTTCGAGCGCCGCCTCCTTTTCGCGCCAGGCGGTCGCGAGTTCGGTGACGTCGGTGATCGTCACGCAGACGGCTACGACCTCGCCGCCCTCGATAAGCGGCGTGAACGCGCAATCCTGCTGCATGTGGTCGAGCGAACCCGTGATCGGGCAGTCGTGCTCGAACGGCAGCAGCCAGGGGCGGTGTTGCCATGACGAGAACGAACCGCTGTGCAGCAGGAACACGGTGTCGAACTTGCGCTTGAGCCAGGCCTTCGGCAGATCGGGGAAGTGTTCGAACACGTCGCGGCCGATCACGTCCGACGGCGCAACCTTGCTGTGCTCGTGCATGAAGCGGTTCCACAGCACGACGCGGTAGTCGCGATCCACGGCGAAAATGCCGACCGACGCACGCTCCAATGCGAGCTCGGCTAGCCGCGCAGTGCTCGGCGTATCCATGGCCAGCATTACAGCTTCGCGAGGAACCCGTCGAGTGCCGCCGCGAGTGCCCGGACCGCGCTCGCGGTCATCAGGGTGAGCAGATGCGAGCCGAACACGCCGTCTTCGGTCTGCAGATTGACCTCGAGCAGCAGCGCGCGGTCCCATGGCAGCTTCGACGGATGAAGCACGTCTTCGAGATTGAGCCCGGCCCCGATCAGGCGCGGGGGCGTGAACGTCGGCAACTGATCGAGCTGTTCGAACAAGCCGGTAAGGCATGCGCCGACGATCAGGTTCGCCACGTCCGACAATACTTCGAGCTCCGAACCTTCCTCACCCGGATCCGAGCCGTCGTCGAGCTCGTCGGCACGAAACACCGTTTTCATGTATGCGGCGCTGCGGCTGTCGAACAGCGAGATGGCCTCGCCGGCGATATCGCAGCGAAAGCTCTGGCGCAGGGCGGTCACCGGCTCGGTGAAGTCCAGCATGTCGCGCACCGCCGAGGGCAGCGACACGGTGTCGACCACGCGGATGCGCGGCACCGAGAGATGGACGAAACGGCCGAGGAGCGTCGCGAGGCGCGCGCCGGCCTGCCCCATCCCGATATTAGCGATTTCCTGGAGCGCGTCGCGCCGGTCCTCGCTGAGGATTTCGTCACTCATAGAGACCGTACTCTTTCAAAATCGGCAACAGCTTTTCGCCTGTTACCGGCTTGTCGATGAATGCAACGGCGCCAAGCGATTTCACGCGCGCCTTCGCCTCGGGTTGAATGTCGGCAGACACGACGATGATGAAGCTGTCGAGCCCTTCGGCACGCACGGTCTCGAGCACGTCGAAGCCGGTCATGCCCGGCATCGTCAGGTCGAGAAACATGACCGACGCGCGCCCGGCCCGGTAAGCGGCCAGCGCGTCGTTGCCGTTGGCAGCCTGGGTGATTTCCACATCCCAGGCCTCGGGCAACGCGTTGATGAGTAGGCGGCGGGCGAGCGTCGAATCGTCCACCACGAGTACAGGAAGTCCCATGTCGTAAGTCCTCTATGACTTACAGGATAACGACAGCGGAGTATACGACTTTAGCTGCTCCTAAACCCTCAGTCGAAATACCGAGAAAATGCTGCGCAAAGGTTTGCGCAAGGGTTGTGCCCTCTCAAAGACGTTATTTAGGGACCCAAACCTTTCATGGACGTTACGGCCTCGCGGTTAATCGCGCTCCGATTCAGGCCTTTGCTGCCGCACTTTCCCGCCCGTTCGATCCGAGAAAGCGCGGGAGGGCATCGATGGCCGCCTGCGGCAACGGCTTGCTGAACAGGAAACCTTGCGCCATCCGGCAACCGTTCTGCGCGAGGAAGTCCGCCTGAGCCGCGGTCTCCACGCCTTCTGCCACGACCTGCTGCCCGAGACATTCGGCGATCGAGAGAATCGCCTTCACGAGTTCCCCGTGGCGACGGTCGCTCGTAGCCCGCTGCACGAACGACTTGTCGATTTTGACCGTATCGATCGGAAATCGGGTCAGATAACTGAGCGAGGAATATCCGGTTCCGAAATCGTCGATCGCAAGGGAGAGCCCGGCTGATTTGAACGCCCATAACGTACTCGATACTTGATCGTTTTCGGCGAGCAGCAGCCGCTCGGTGATTTCGAGTTCGATCCATTCGGGGCGGCAACCGGTTTCGGCGAGGATCGCCGCCACCGTTTGCGCGAGATCGCGCGACTGGAATTGTCGCGCCGAAAGATTGACTGCGACCTTATGGCTCCCTGGGCGGGCGTCGTTCCATTGAACGGCGCTGCGGCAGGCCTCGCGCAGCACCCACTCGCCGAATTCGGCAATCAGCCCCGTATCCTCCGCGACCGGAATGAAGGTGTCCGGCGGAACGAGCCCGAGGCCGGAGCGGCGCCACCGCAGCAATGCTTCCGAGCCGATCATCTCATGTTCCGGCAACGACACTTTCGGCTGATAGTGCAGTTCCAGCTCGTCGCGCGCCATCGCCCGGCGCAGATCCGATTCGAGCGCGAGGCGCGCAGCGGCGTTGCGCGTGAGCTCTTCCGAATAGAAGCGAAAGACACGGCGGCCCGAGCGTTTTGCGAGGTACATCGCCGAGTCCGCGTGCTTCATGAGGTCGTCGGCGTCGCGACC
>CBJMQH010000644.1:0-2825 GCA_966431825.1 uncultured Trinickia sp. | reverse complement strand
CTCGTCTGCCTCGGCCTGCTCGGCGGCGCGCTCTATCTTCAATATGTCAAGCACGAAGACCCCTGCACGCTCTGCATCATCCAGCGCTATCTGTTCCTCGTGATCGCGATCTGCGCGTTCGCCGGTGCGGCGGCCACAGGCTGGCACACGATCGGCGTCTTCGAAACGCCGATCGCGATCGTCTCGGCCGCCGGCGTCGCCGGCGCGGCACGCCACGTCTACGTCCAGCTGAACCCGGGCTTCAGTTGCGGCTTCGACCCGCTCCAGCCCATGGTCGACAGCCTGCCGCCCGCGCATTGGCTGCCGAGCCTCTTCAAGGTGGCAGGCCTCTGCGAAACGGTCTATCCGCCGATTTTCGGCATCCTGCTGCCGGGTTGGGCGCTCATCGCGTTCGTCCTGATCTTCGTGTCGGTCGCAGCCAGCTTGCGGGGACGACGCGCCCGGCACCGCCTCAACGCGATCTGAACGTCGGGCGCACGTCGGGCGCCGTCATGACGCCCTGCTGATAGCCCGAATCAGCGCGCGACGATGCTTTCCTGATATTGCAGTGCTATCGTGCGAGCATGGATGGCGATCCACGTGCGCTCGCGCGGCTCGACGGCTGCGCCCCGAAGCGTAACGCGCGCCTGATCCGTTCAATAACTGGATTCGGCCATGACGACGCTCCCGCCTTCGCTCAATTCCGCTCCGCACAGCGCATGCTGCGCCCCCTGCGCCCTACCGCTGCGGCCGGCCCGACGGGCCGACGGTTCGTAACGCCGTCCAACGGCTGGCCGCCCCCGCCCCCAGGCGGAATCGGAACCATTCAGAAGGAGCGAAGCCCATGCAACCCTGGCTCAGCGACTTGCAGCGTCTTCTCGCCCATGGCGACGCCGTCGTGCTCGTCACCGTCGCACAGGTCGAAGGCTCGGCGCCGCGCGAGCCCGGCACGAAGATGATCGTCACGCGGGACTCGGCACTGCACACGATCGGCGGCGGTCACCTCGAATGGCGTGCCATCGAAATCGCCCGCACCGTCCTGCGCGAAGGCATGCATGCGCCGCAAGCGGCCCGCCGGATCGAACGCCTCGCCTTGGGGCCAAGCCTCGGTCAATGCTGCGGCGGCGCCGTGGTCCTTGCGTTCGAGCGGCTCGACGTGCGCGACATGGGCTGGGTCGCGACGCTCGCAAAGCGCGCCCTCGCCGGCGAGCCGAGCCTGCGTAGCGTATTATTCGGCCCCTCGCCCGAACCCGTGCGGCTCGGCGAGCTGCCCGATCCGAGCACCGGCCACCCGAGCTGCACGTTCTCGCGCGACGGTAACCACGACGAGGCCAGCGTGCGCCTGACCGAGACAATCGCTGCGCGCGAGTTCGCCGTGGTGCTATTCGGCACCGGCCATGCAGGCGCGGCACTTGCACAGATTCTGTCGACGCTGCCCTGCCACGTGCGCTGGGTCGGCGAGCCGGACGCGCAGTCTGCCCCGCCTCCCCGCCCGGGCGCGCTCGCGAACGTGTCGATCGAGGCAAGCGCCACCCCGGAGCACGCCATCGACGCGGCCGCGCCGGGCACCTGCTTCGTCGTCATGACGCAGGAGCCGACGCGTGATTTCGCGTTGGCCGAGCGCATCCTGCGGCGTGGCGACTTCGCCTTCTTCGGCATGATCGGCTCGCGCACGAAACGACGCGAGTTCGAACAGCGGCTCATCGCGCTCGGCATCGACGTGGACACGATCGCACGAATGCAGTGCCCGATCGGCGTCGACGGGATCGCCGACAAGTCGCCCGAAGTCATCGCGATTTCCGCCGCCGCGCAGCTGCTGCAGGCCGTCGAAGCAATGCGCGCCCGTGAGGCGCCGGAACGATACCGAACAGACCCGATTCAGCCACCCACCCACGACCGACCATGACACCCGCACTTGCACAAAAAATCGCCGGCGCGCCGAAAGCCGAGCTGCACATGCACATCGAAGGCTCGCTCGAACCCGAGCTGATCTTCGCACTCGCCAAGCGCAACGCCGTGAAGCTCGCGTACGAATCCGTCGACGCGCTGCGCCGCGCCTATGCGTTCACCGATCTGCAGTCGTTCCTCGACATTTACTACGCCGGCGCGAGCGTCCTGCTGACCGAAGATGACTTCTACGACATGACGGCGGCTTACGTCGAGCGCGCGCTCGCCGACAATGTCACGCACACCGAAATTTTTTTCGATCCGCAAACGCATACCGAACGCGGCGTGGCGATCAGCACGGCAGTGGCCGGTATCGAACGCGCCCTTGCGCAAGCCGAGGCGCGCGGCCTGTCGAGCAAGGTGATTCTCTGTTTCCTGCGCCACCTGTCGGAAGACGATGCGCTCGCAACGTTCGATGCCGCCGTGCCGCTCTTCGAAACTTACAAGCATCGACTGATCGGCGTCGGGCTCGACTCGTCCGAACGCGGCAATCCCCCGTCGAAATTCGCCCGCGTGTTCGCAAAGGCGCGTGAGCTCGGGCTCAAACTCGTCGCACATGCCGGCGAGGAAGGTCCGCCCGACTACGTCACGCAAGCGCTCGACGTTCTGAAGGTCGACCGCATCGACCATGGGGTGCGCAGCGCCGAAGACCCGGCGCTCGTTGCCCGGCTGGCCGATTCGCGCATCGCGCTCACGGTCTGCCCGCTGTCGAACCTGAAGCTGCGCGTGTTCGACGATCTTTCCAAGCACACGTTGAAGGGGCTACTCGCGAGTGGCGTGGCCGTCACCGTCAACTCGGACGATCCGGCCTATTTCGGCGGCTACGTCAACGCGAACTATCTGGCAACCGTCGACGCATTGCAGCTTTCGGAAGACGAGGTCTACACGATCATCCGTAA
>CBJMQH010000643.1:0-2836 GCA_966431825.1 uncultured Trinickia sp. | reverse complement strand
AAGGCGCCTGGCTTCGGCGATCGTCGCAAGGCGATGCTGGAAGACATCGCGATCCTGACGGGTGGCCAAGTGATCGCCGAAGAAACGGGCCTCACGCTCGAAAAGGCGTCGCTGCAAGAGCTGGGTCAAGCCAAGCGTATCGAAGTGGGCAAGGAAAACACGACGATCATCGACGGCGCTGGCGAAGCGAAGAGCATCGAAGCGCGTGTGAAGCAAATCCGTACGCAAATCGAAGAGGCAACGTCGGACTACGACCGTGAGAAGCTGCAAGAGCGCGTGGCCAAGCTGGCTGGCGGTGTTGCGGTGATCAAGGTCGGCGCTGCGACCGAAGTCGAAATGAAGGAAAAGAAGGCACGCGTCGAAGACGCGCTGCACGCTACGCGCGCAGCCGTTGAAGAAGGCATCGTGCCGGGCGGTGGCGTTGCGCTGCTGCGTGCACGTGCGAAGATCTCGGCCCTGAAGGGCGTGAACGCCGATCAGGACGCCGGTATCAAGATCGTGCTGCGTGCGATGGAAGAGCCGCTGCGCCAGATCGTCACGAACGGTGGCGAAGAAGCGAGCGTCGTGGTGGCGAAGGTCATCGAAGGCGACGGTAACTTCGGTTACAACGCTGCAACGGGCGAGTACGGTGATCTGGTCGCGGCCGGCGTGGTCGACCCGACGAAGGTGACGCGTACGGCGCTGCAAAACGCCGCTTCGGTCGCTGGCCTGCTGCTGACGACGGACGCAGCGGTTGCCGAACTGCCGAAGAAGGATGCGCCGATGCCTGGCGGCATGCCCGGCGGCATGGGCGGCATGGGCATGGACATGTAATTTCGGCGTTACGCTGAAGTTCGGTCCAAGGCACGCCGCGAGGCGTGCCGGCCACAAAAAACCCGCAGCTGCGTTTTCGCAGTCTGCGGGTTTTTTATTTTTGTGTGACCGTCGCATTCGCGAAAGAGCGGGGCCCCGGATTGCGCGGTTAGAGTGACGCTACGCGTGGCTGAGCGAGGAGTGAAAAGTGGGAACCGCCTACGAGAAGGATGTGGTCGCCTGGGCCAAAGAGCAGGCCGAACTGTTGCGCGCCGGCAAGTTCTCCGCGATCGATATTGAGCATATTGCCGAGGAGATCGAGGACGTGGGTAAGCGCGAACAACGCGAACTGATCAGCCGTATGTCTGTGCTACTGGCGCATTTGCTCAAATGGCAGTTCCAGTCCGCACGTCGCGGCGCGAGTTGGTCGAGGATCATCAAGGCCCAACGCCTCGATGTCGCTTACCTGCTGGGCGAGGCGCCGAGCCTGAAACCGAAGCTTTCCGAGGGAGAATGGATGCGCGTCGTCTGGGCCAAGGCGTTGGCGCAGGCCGTCAGCGAGACCGGCCTCGACGTGTTCCCCGAAGTCTGCCCGTGGACGATGGAACAGGTATTGGACGACGGATTTATGCCCGAGTGAGATGGCTCATTCTGTGCCCTCACATCGGTATCTGCTCAAGAATCTGCTCAAATCTGAGCGGATTCTTATGCAAATGAGCAGATATCGTAAAAAATGAGCAGATATGTGGCGGTATTGAAGGAGCCGCTTACGGCCGTGCCGGCTTGTGGCGCGGCAATTCCCCGGTGGCCGGCGGCCGCGGTTCATCTTCGTCGCGCGCCCAGAAGAAGCGATCGGGGAGATAGGCCCCCATGCCGGGGCGGAATGCCGCGCGTGCGGCTTGATAAACGTATTCCTGTGCTTCGCGTGCCGCTTCCGCCGGCTCCTGACCATTGGCAAGCAGGGCCGCAACCGCCGCGCCGAGCGTATCGGTGATCCCCATCAGACGGTGTGTCGGGCGATCCCACATATCTTGCCGCAGCTGCCCGTCTTCGCTGAACAGCGTGTTCACGAGCCGGTGCGCACCCGTTTGCATCGACAAGACATATTCCGTGCCCTGAGAAAGCAGATGCGCGACCGCTGTGTCGAATCCCGGTGCTTCGGCATCGCCGTCGGGTTGGGCCAGCGCGAGCAGCGTCGCCTGATCCGCCACGAGAATCGTCGTTTGCGGGGCGAGCAGGTCGGCGATCGATTCGCGCAACTCGTCGGCAGCGAGCACGTGCTCGTCGTCGACCGTGAAATCCGGGGCGAGAATCAGCGGAATCTCGTCGTAATCGGACACAACCTCGGCAATGGCGCTCACCACCTCGGCGCGGGTCGCGGCGCCGATCTTGAATGCTGCGATGGGCATGTCTTCGAGCAACATGCGCGCTTGCGTGGCGACGACGTCGGGATCGAGCCCCGTGACTTCGTCGCAATTGGCCGAGTCGCGGACCGTATAGCCCGTGAGGACCGATACGCCGTGGCAGCCCATGCTGGCGAGCGTCAGCAGATCGGCCTGCAGGCCGAAGCCGCCGGTCGGATCGGAGAGTCCGAACGTCAGGACGATCGGCGGAGCGGGGTTATACATGGCAACGGTGTATGGGGTCATGGCGCATTGTGCCGCAGCGGGCCTTCAAGCGGGCGCGTGCAACGTGCGCGGCCGCCTCAATTATGCGGCCTAATGCCCCCGCATGGCGTTAGTAAAATGCCGGACGGCCCGTGCTTCGCATATCGGGACGGATTTCTAGCCAGGGGCGGGCCAAAACGGTACCATCATGGCTCTTTGACCAACGGACTTTCGACGCGGCAATAAGAATGGAATACAAAAGCTGGATGTGCCTCATTTGCGGCTGGATTTACGATGAAGATGCCGGCCTTCCGGAAGAAGGCATCGCTCCGGGTACGCGCTGGGAAGACGTTCCGATCAATTGGACGTGCCCCGAGTGCGGCGCACTTAAAGAAGACTTCGAGATGGTTCAGATCTGACGGCCAGCCGGCGCGCCG
>CBJMQH010000642.1:0-2841 GCA_966431825.1 uncultured Trinickia sp. | reverse complement strand
TGCGGCGATCGAGCGCAGCGCCGAAACGAGCGGTAACTTCGAGCTGGAATACCGCGTCTTGACGCTAACGGGCGGCATACGCTGGATCAGCGCGCGCGCGCGCGCATTCCCGGATGCGCAAGGGCGGGCAGCCTATATGGCGGGCACCTGCGTCGACTTCACGGAACGCAAGCAGGTAGAAACAGGTCTGCGGGAGCTCAACAACAAGCTCGAGCGGCGCGTGGAAGACCGGGCTCTACAGGTGCGCGAGACGTCGGTACGGTTGTTCGAAAGCGAGCAGCGCTTCCGGCTGCTCGTGGAGAGCGTCGTCGACTACGCGATCTTCATGCTCGATGCCGAAGGCTTCGTGACGAGCTGGAACTCGGGCGCCGAGCGCATCAAGGGCTATCGGGCGGACGAGATCATCGGCCGTCACTTCTCGTGCTTTTATACCGAGGAAGACCGTCGCAACGGCTTGCCGACTCAGGTCCTCGCGCGGGCTGCCGGCACGGGCAAGTTCGAAGGCGAAGGCTGGCGCGTGCGCAAAGACGGCTCGCGGTTCTGGGCGAGCGTCGTCGTCGATGCGATCGTGGGCCCGGCCGGCGACGTGATCGGTTTCGCGAAGGTGACGCGCGACCTGACCGAGAAGCGCAACATCGAGGCCCAGTTGCGACAATCGCAGAAGATGGAGGCGATCGGCCAGCTGACGGGCGGCGTCGCGCACGATTTCAATAACTTGCTGCAAGTCGTGCTCGGCAGCCTCGAAGGGCTCAGGCGCCGCGCCGACGACATCGCACAGTGGCCGCGCGGTGCCGAAGCACAACGCTTTATCGACAACGCCTTGCGCGGTGCCGAGCGCGCCGCGAGCCTCACGCAGCGCCTGCTCGCCTTCTCGCGTCGTCAACCGCTCGAGCCGCGCCCGACCGATGTCGGCAAGCTCGTGCTGGGCATGTCCGACCTGCTGCGCCGCACGCTCGGCGAGTCGATCTCGATCGAGACCGTCAACGCCCCTGATCTATGGCGTGTGGAAGTCGATGCCAACCAGCTCGAAAGCGCGCTGCTGAATCTGGCCGTGAATGCGCGGGATGCGATGCCCGAGGGCGGCAAGCTGACGATCGAGACAGCCAACACCGAACTCGACGACATTTACTCGGCACGCTACGAAGGCCTCGCCCCCGGCGACTATGTGCTGATCGCCGTCAGCGATACGGGCGTGGGCATGGACAAGGACGTGCTCGAAAAGGCCTTCGAGCCGTTCTTCACGACGAAGGAAGTCGGGCAAGGGACGGGGCTCGGCCTCAGTCAGGTGTATGGGCTTGTCAAGCAATCGGGCGGCCACGTACGGATCTACAGCGAGGTGGGCGAAGGCACCACCGTGAAGCTGTTCCTGCCGCGGCTCGCACGCGACGTGGCGCACGAGGCGCCGCGCAAGAGCGCGCCCATCTCGCGCAGCCGGTCCGGGGAAACGATTCTTGTCGTCGAAGACGACAACGACGTGCGCACGGCTACGACCGAAATGCTGCGCGAGCTCGGCTACACGGTCGTGGCGGCAGCGGAAGGCGCGGCCGCGCTCGGCATCCTGGAAGCGCGCAACGACATCGCGCTGCTGCTGACCGACGTCGGCCTGCCGGGCGGCATGAACGGCCGCCAGCTTGCCGATGCGGCCCGCGCGCTGCGCCCGGCGCTGCCTGTGCTGTTCGCCACAGGCTATGCGCGCAACGCCATCGTCCACCACGGGCGGCTCGACGCCGGCATCCATCTGCTCGTCAAACCGTACACGCATGCCGAACTCGCCGCCAAACTGAGTACGCTGCTCGCCCAGGCGGAGCGCTCGGCAGACCCGGATTTGTCCGACGGTGCGTCCCACACCGACTGACGAGCATGAGGCGCTGCCGCTGGCTGCGCCGGTCGCGTCCGGCGAAATCCGCTATCATTTCGGTCTATCTTCTTTCGCTTTCCCGTGCCGAGCACGCCGACCAAGGTCAGTCATGAACACGCAACAACGCATCCAGCAAATCATCGACGAAAACACCGTCGTCCTTTTCATGAAAGGCACGGCGCAATTTCCGATGTGCGGTTTCTCGGGCCGCGCCGTGCAGATTTTGAAAGCGTGCGGCGTCGACGAGTTCAAGACCGTGAATGTCCTCGAAGACGAAGAGGTCCGCCAGGGCATCAAGGAATTTTCGAACTGGCCGACCATTCCCCAGCTCTACGTCAAGGGCGAATTCGTGGGCGGTTCGGACATCATGATGGAGATGTATCAAAGCGGCGAGTTGCAGCCGCTGTTCGCGTCGTAAGACGACCCGGCCGCACCCGCCCCTTCGACGGACACCGCAGCTCATGCATACGCGCAGCGCGCCGCCGCGCCGACTGGTCGTCGCGATCACCGGCGCCACGGGCGCGATCTACGGGCTGCGGCTCGTCGAAACGCTGCGCCGCATCGGCGGCGTCGAGACGCATCTGTTGGTCTCGAGCGCCGGCTGGCTGAACATTCAGCACGAGCTCAAACTCTCGAAGGACGAGGTCCACCCGCTCGCCGATGTCGTCCACTCGGTCAGGGATATCGGCGCAAGCATTGCCTCGGGCTCGTTCGCGACCGATGGCATGATCGTCGCACCCTGCTCGATGAAGACGCTCGCGAGCATTGCCCATGGCCTGTCCGACAACCTGATCGCCCGCGCTGCCGACGTGACGCTGAAGGAACGCCGCCGCCTGGTGCTGCTGGTGCGCGAAACGCCGTTCAATCTCGCGCACCTGCGCAACATGACGGCCGTCACCGAGATGGGCGGCATCATTTTCCCGCCGCTGCCTGCCTTCTATACGCGCCCGGCATCGATCGACGAGATGATCGACGACACGGTC
>CBJMQH010000641.1:0-2853 GCA_966431825.1 uncultured Trinickia sp. | reverse complement strand
TGCGCTCGCGCAGCGGCGACGGCATCGGCGGAAAAGTCGAGGGCCCGCACCTGCCAGCCCTCTTCCGCGAGCCACCGCGCTTCGTGCGCGCTGCCGCAACCGGGAATCAGCACGCCCGTCTTGGCAGTGCGCGCGACAAAAGCCCGGAACGCCTGTTGAAGGCGGGCCTGCTCCCAGGGGGTGAAGCCTTTGCGAAAACGCTCGTTCCAAAACTCGGGCGCGTTCGGGTCGCGCGTCTCGAACACCGGCACGGCAGAAGGAACGGTATCGCCCGGTTGCGCCTGAGGAGACATTTTGGGATCGGTCATCGCGCTTGCCCTCAACCGCCGTAAGCCAGCACCAGCCAGAACCGCGCGACCACGGCGCCCACGCCGACCGCGAGGCCGAACAGCAGCACGGCCTGCAGCAGGCGGTTCGTTCGTTTCTGCTCGATCAACAAGAGGCGAATCGCGGCGTCGTGGGTCGAGCCGCCGCCCTCGTGCCGCTGAGCCAGCACGTGATGGATCAGGCGCGGCAACTGGGGCAGCGTCTTGCTCCACTGCGGCGCCTCGACTTTAAGCCGCTCGTACCAGCCTCGCAGGCCGATCTGCTCGTTCATCCAGCGCTCGAGATACGGCTTCGCGGTTTTCCAGAGGTCGAGCTCCGGATCGAGCGAACGGCCGAGCCCTTCCACGTTCAGCATCGTCTTTTGCAGCAGGACCAGTTGCGGTTGGATTTCGACGTTGAAGCGGCGCGACGTCGAGAAAAGCCGCATCAGCACCTGCCCGAGCGAGATGTCTTTCAGTGCGCGATCGAAGTACGGCTCGCAGACCGCGCGGATTGCGCTTTCGAGCTCTTCCACCCGTGTCGCGGGCGGCACCCAGCCCGATTCGAGGTGAAGCGTGGCGACGCGGTGATAGTCGCGCTTGAAGAAGGCGAGAAAGTTCTGCGCCAGATAGTTCTTGTCGAAGTCCGACAGCGCACCGATGATCCCGAAATCGAGCGCGATATAGCGCCCGAAGTGCTTCGGGTCGAGACTGACCTGGATGTTGCCCGGGTGCATGTCGGCGTGGAAGAAGCCATCGCGGAACACCTGCGTGAAGAAGATCTCCACGCCTTCGCGCGCGAGCTTCGGAATGTCGACACCGGCTTCGCGCAGCGTTTCGACCTGACTGATCGGCACGCCGACCATGCGCTCCATGACGAGCACGGTCGGCGTACAGAACTCCCAGTACATTTCAGGCACGAGCAACAGATCGAGTTCGGCGAAGTTGCGACGCAGCTGGCTGCCGTTGGCGGCCTCGCGCATGAGGTCCAGCTCGTCGTGCAGGTACTTGTCGAACTCGGCCACGACTTCGCGCGGCTTCAAACGCTTGCCGTCCGCCCAGACGCGCTCGACCCAGACGGCCAGATCGCGCAGCAGCGCAAGATCGGAGTCGATGACAGGCAGCATGTTCGGGCGTAGCACCTTGATCGCGACCGGTTTGCCGGCGTGCTGCCCCGATTTCACCTTCGCGAAGTGCACCTGTGCAATCGACGCGCTCGCCACGGGCACGCGCTCGAACTCGTCGAAGAGCACGTCGACGGGGGCGCCGAGCGACTTTTCGATGATGCCGATTGCGAGCCCGGAATCGAACGGCGGCACCTGATCCTGGAGCTTGGCGAGCTCCGCCGCCACTTCGACGGAAAGCAGATCGCGACGCGTCGACAGCACTTGGCCGAACTTCACGAAAATCGGCCCGAGGCTTTCGAGCGCGAGCCGCAACCGCACCGCAGGCGGGGCCTTGAACCGACGACCGAGCGTGCCGATGCGCAACAGGAACCGCACACGGCGGTCGTTGATGCGCGACAGCATCATTTCGTCGAGTCCGAAGCGGATGACGGTATAGAGGATCTTGATGAAACGCAGAAAACGCATGGGCAAATCCGGTGGCTAGCGCGGGCTGCGCGGCGTGGCGCCGGCTCGGGTGGCGGCCTGCTGCTCGGCGCGCTCGATCCGCTTTTCGACGCGCGCAAGCGCATCGCGCGCATTGGCGAGCTCTGCATTGAAAACATCGAGCGACGCGCGGCGCACGAGCTGCGGATTCTCATCGAGCAGGTACTCGGTTACCGAATCGCGCAAATTTCGCCCCGCGCGCGCGAATTGGTTGCCTGCCGATCGCACAAGCGTCGCCACGCGATGCGCGGGACCGTCGCCGATCAACTTCGCGAGGTCCTCCTCGGGCTCCCAGCGCAAGTGCTCGGCCAGCTTGGCGATCTGCGTGGCGAATTCGGCATCGCCCTCGATCCTGACGTGCTTCATCACGGCGGCCTGACCGCCCTGGACGAAAGCGGGGACCGCGTCGCCCGGCACGGCGATCGACACGTCGGCATGCGGCGCCTCGTGCGTTTCGACTGCGCGCAGATAGCCGTCGGGATCGATGGCCAAGGTCATCGTGAACGAGGAAAACGCAAGACGTGCAGTCTTGCCCGCATAGGGGGCGAGGCGCTGACGCGCCCACGCTTCGCGAGCGAGCAGGTGATTGACGGCGGCGGCAAAGGGCTTGGCGGCGAATGTCATCGGGGCGAAATGAAAAAAACCCGCGTGAGGCGGCAGGCCTCACGCGGGCGTCTATTGTAACGTCCGATGGCACGCGCACAGGTGCTGCCGTTCGTCCTATTCCGTTCGCTCTATGCCGAACGACGCGCGCGCCGTGGCGCCGTTCGGTCCGTACCGCTCGTACCGTTGCACCACTGCGGGCGGCGTTCGGTGCGCGGCGCTCCCCCTGCCGTCGTCAATGGGCGGCGAGCTGTTGAATGCCGGCAAGCAACCAGCCCTCGCTGCCGCGTGCCGGCTTCGAAAGGTTCCACACTTCCGCGAACGGCTGCGCCGCG
>CBJMQH010000640.1:0-2856 GCA_966431825.1 uncultured Trinickia sp. | reverse complement strand
TCCGCGCTATCCTTCCTCCCCATGAATGGGGAGGTTTGACGCGCATTCCGATCAAAAGCCGGCGCAGTAGCTCAGCCCGAGCGGCCGCCGCGAGGCGCACCGCGCCGGTTATCCCCAGTTTTTGTTGGCAAGCTTGTGAAGAAGCTGCGGGAAAATTCGATAAGTCATTGACCCCAAAGCGCTTATCGCAACAGGCTCAAGGCGCGACAAACGCTGCCTGGAATGCCCTGATTCCCGCGTTTTCACTGCGGATTGACCGTTCAATCAGCGCAGCGTTATCCCCAATTTTTGTTCGTAAGTCTGTGCAAAAGCTGCGCGGAAAACAGCCAAGTGATTGATGCAAAAGGAAGTCATGCGCGCGATGCGGGGCGTGGCATCTGCACTGCGAGCGCCTCGGGTGGGCGACCCCGAAGCGGAACCCGCGATGCGCGCACGCTCACGATCGGTTGGTTATCCCCATTTTTTGTTGGGAAGCCTGTGAACAAACTGAGGGCAGGCACCATAAGTCATTGATACGAAAGGCTTGCCACCCCGCGATGCGATGCGCGGCAAGCGGCAAGCCCCGCAGCATCGCCGTGCCCCGTCACGCTCCGGATCGAGCCAGCTGCTGGCTCGCGCGCGGCGGCGGTGCCCGGGGCAGTCGGGTTATCCCCAGTTTTTGTTGGCAAGGCTGTGAACAAGCTCGGGGTACGTACGCTAACGCTTTGACGCATAAGGAATAACGCCCTCGGATGCAGAGGGCGGCATGCCGCCCGCCTGATTCTCACGAGATGGCCTTTTCGCAAGACAAGCTTGATAGACTACTGCCTTCCAGGAGCACCGGAGGCAGAACGTGAGCCTCGACGAATATTACGAACGATTAGGGTTGCCAAGCGGTGCTAGTCCGGCCGAAATCAAAAGCGCTTACCGACGGTTACGCGCTACGTTCCATCCCGACCGCAACCGCGGAAAGGAAGCGAACGTCGAGCCGATCTTCAAACGGATTCAAGAGGCGTTCGAAATCCTGACCGGCGAGCGCCGCCCGCCACAGGCCGCACGCACTCAGGCGCACGAGCACCCGCGCCACCACACGACCCGTTCGCACGGGTCCGCATCGGGGCCCTCTCAACGAGCCGGGGCTGGGTGGCCACCATCGGGGCGTTGGGACAGCTATCGCACGAGCAGCGGAGCCGGCAGCGGCGCGACCGCATCGAGCGCATCGACCACCCCCGTACGCGGCGCCAATCGGCATCAACCGTTGCATATTCCGCTCGAAATCGCGCTGAACGGCGGGGACATGCCCATCGCCGCGCAAGCCAGCGAAACCTGCCGGCACTGCGGCGGCCAAAATACGCGTTTCGTCGTGGAGCCCTGTACGCGCTGCGGCGGTAAAGGCCAATGGTCGGACGGCATGCGATGCGACGAATGCGTCGGCGCGGGTAGGACGATGCAGCCCTACCGCTGCCCGGCCTGCGAGAGCCGCACGCGCGACGCACTGCGCCGCCCCGAGACGGTGCGCGTACCGCCCGGTGCCTGGGACGGCCAACGACTCGTCGTAGAGGGTGCGGGCTTCCCGGGTATCAACGGCGGCCCAGCCGGCGATGCCGTGTATTCGATCGTCGTGCTCTGCGGATCCGACTTTCGCCGCGACGGATTGAACCTGACCGCCGAACTGCGGCTCGACTTCGTCGCAGCGATCGTCGGCGGCACGCATACGATCCGGCTGCTCGGACGCGAGCACGCGCTCGCCATCCCGTCCAACGTGCAGCCGGGCACTCTGATCCGCCTCTCGGGAGAAGGCCTCTCGGATGCGACGGGCAACCGCGGCGAGTTGAGATTCCAAGTAGTCCTCACCATGCCGGAAGCGGCTGCAAAGCTGACGCAGGAAGAGCGCCAACGGCTCAAGGCCGTGTTCGACGCGGCGGCGCACCGCACGAAGCCCCACTGAGACGAAGGCAACCGCACCCGCGCTGCGCCATCGTCCACCGAGCCTCGCCGCAACAGACTTTACACACTGTTACGGCGCAGGCCCGCTCCCGGACGCTTCGCCGTCCCTATACTCTCGGCCATCACCACCGGAATGCGCGAGAAGCTGCGCGCAGTCCATACGATGTCGAGAACGACCATGCGCCCGCTCTTCACAAAAACCACACTGCTCGTACCGCTCGTCTGCACGACCGCGCTGTCCCTCACGGCCTGCGTCGCACCGAACCCCTACGGCGGTTATCCGTCACAGCCGCAATACGCTCAACCTCAGTACGGCCAGCCCCAATACGCTCAGCCCGGGTATGCTCAACCAGCGTATTCGCAGCCCGACTACTCGCAGCAGCCCGGCTATGCTCAACCGGGTTACGCGCAACCGGGTTACGCACAACCGCCGGCCTACCCGGCGCAGAACGGCGGCTACGGCACGCAGTACGGTACGGTCGCGAACATCCGCCCGATCGGCGGCGCGACGAGCCCATCGGGTGTGGCCGGCACCGTTGTCGGCGCGCTTGTAGGCGGCGTCCTCGGCAATCAGATCGGCCGCGGTCATGGCCGGGACGCGGCAACCGTCATCGGCGCACTCGGTGGTGCCGTGGCCGGCAATCAGCTGGGTCAACAGATGGGACAACAAACGGCCGGCTACCGCGTCGACGTCCAACTCAGCGACGGCTCGATGCGTGCATTCGATATGCAGAATCCCGGTGACCTGCGCCCCGGCGATCGCGTCCGCATCGACGGCAATCAGCTCTCGCGCTACTAACGCGACCGAACCCGTCGCAAACGACAAAAAGCCGGTTTCCCGCCCCGGCCGATTTTTTGTGTGGTGCGGGCCGGGCCTAGCTCCCCCCCCCCATAAACCCTTTTTTGCCGATCAGCCCCCAGAGAGCCACA
>CBJMQH010000639.1:0-2868 GCA_966431825.1 uncultured Trinickia sp. | reverse complement strand
GCGGTATGGCCCATCGTATCGTTGACGCCCTTGAAGTGATCGACATCGATCATCATCACGCCGCCAAGCTCGCCATCGGCCGTGGCCGCCAGCCTGCGGCACAACTGTTCGTTGAAAAGCGCACGATTAGGCAGCCCTGTCAGTCCGTCGTAGTACGCCATTTCGTAGATCTTTTCGCGCGACGCACGCAGATCGGTGATATCGCGCCCCACGGCGAGCGCCGACGCAACCGTGCCGTCCGCGCCGAACTCCGGCGTCAGCCTGATCAGTTGGCAAATCTGCCTGCCGTCTTTCGTTTGCCGCGGAAACTCGAATTCGATCGGCTCGCCGCTTGCAAAGACCTCGGCGAGCTTTGCTTCGAACTGGGCCGAACAGGCGTTGTTCAAGTACATCAACGGCGTCTTGCCGACCAGCGCATCGAGCGCTTCGCCTGCCAAGGCAGCAAACGCAGGATTGACGTAGACGCGCCGGAACGCGCGGTCATAGCGCACGACGGTATCGCGCGATTGCTCGACGAGCGTATGGAATTCGCGTTCACGATGGGCGAGCATCTCTTCGATCCGTTTGCGCTGCGACGGCGCGTCGGACAATGCAGTCGCAATTGCCAGCGCGGCCCCGTCCGACACTTCCCGCAACTGCGAAGCCCATGCTTCCAACTGCGCGGCGGCATCCGCCGGCGGGATCGCGACGGCCGTCCCGGCGCGCAGCCCGGCCGCCATTGCCTCCATCGCAATCGCGATCCGAGCGAGGTTCGCGGTCAATTGCCCCGTATCGAACATCTTGAACGGCTCCAAAGTTCCACGCACGATTGCGCCATACCGGATGAAGGTCGGACCCGTCGGTCCAGACTTCGCGCCCGTACCGGATCGAACACGGGAGAACACCGGCGCTACGCAACGTTTGCGCCGGGGGGGCGCCGGCATCACGCCGGGCGTTTCGGTTCCAACAGGGCGAGCAGCTCGTTCGTTTGCTCGAGGAACGCTGCGTGGTAGTCGGCGGGCATCGCCACATCGTCGGTCAGCGACATCGCCCGCTCCACCGCGACACGGAAATGCCGGCCGATCTCGCGCGACTGTGCGGCGCCCAGACGCGGCATCACCGCATCCACGAACGCGCACAGCACGGCCAAGCGGCCGCCGAAGCAAGAAACGGCTTTGCCCGTCGACATGGCGAACTCGGTCGCGCGCGCCAGCCTGTCTTGCATGTCGAGCGATGCGCGCGTCGATTCCATCAGAACGTCTCCCAGGAATCGCCGGCTGCCGGGATCGCTGCCGATTGCGCAGCAACAGCGGACGCGCTCGGCTGTACAACGACGTTCGGCCTAGCACGCGTGGCCGGCGCTTTGGGTGCCGTCGCGATGGCCGGTTTCTTGCGCACGGCCGGGCGCACAACGGCGCCGCCCGATTCGGGCATCTTGAACACCGACACCGCCCCCTTCAGGCGCATGGCCTGCTCTTCGAGCGATTGCGCCGCCGCGGCGGCCTGCTCCACTAGCGCGGCGTTCTGCTGCGTCACCGAGTCCATCTGGCCCACTGCCTGGTGCACCTGCTCGATGCCGCGGCTTTGCTCTTCCGAGGCAGCCGCAATCTCGCCCACGATGTCCGACACCTGCTTGATCGCCTGCTTGACCTCGCCCATCGTGGCGCCGACTTCGCTCGCCTGCGTCACGCCGTCCTGGATCATCGCCACCGACGACCCGATCAGTTCCTTGATCTCCTTGGCCGCCGCCGCCGAACGCTGCGCGAGGCTGCGCACCTCGCTCGCCACGACGGCAAAGCCACGGCCCTGCTCGCCTGCGCGCGCCGCTTCGACCGCCGCGTTCAAAGCCAGGATGTTCGTCTGGAACGCGATGCCTTCGATCACGCCCGTGATCTCCGAAATCTTGGTCGAGCTGCTGCTGATCTGGCCGATCGTGCTCACCATGCCCTGCACGGCATCGTTGCCGGCGTCCGCCATGTCCGTCGCGCGCGTGGCGAGTGCGTTGGCCTGACGCGCGTTGTCGGCGTTCTGCTTAACCGTCTCGGTGAGCTCGGTCATGCTCGAAGCCGTTTCCTCCAGCGAGGCCGCCTGCTCTTCCGTGCGCGCCGACAGGTCCGTGGTGCCGCTCGAGATTTCCTGCGCCGCGACAGTGACCGATTCCGTGCTCGACTTGATGGCACGGACGGTGTCGCTCAACTGCGCATCCATTTTCTTCAACGCGCCGAGCAGTCGGCCGAATTCGTCGCGCGAGTCCGCAACGATGTCGTTGTCGAGCTTGCCGCCCGCGATGAGGTCCGCGACGCGGACCGCCTGATCGAGCGGCTTCGTGATCGCACGCAACAAATAGATCGACACGCCGATCGCCCCCACAAAGCCGGCGCTGACGAGCGCGATGGCGGTCAAGAGGAGCGTGCGGAACGTCGATGCGCTTTCGTCGACAGTCGCCTTCGCCTGCGTCAAATTCAGCGCGGCGTCGCTTTCGAGCTGCGTGCGCAGATCGCTCGCGCCCGCCTCCAGCCCGTTCAGCACGGTATTCGTCTTGTCGAAGTCGCCGGCCTTCGCGGCGGCCAGCGCTTCGTCGGCGCCGGCCTTGAACTGCGGCAAAAGCGCCTTGATGCGGTCGGCGATTTCCCGCTCCTTGTCGCTCGAAATCCCATCGGGATAATAGTGGCCCCACGCTTTGTCGATTCGTGCGTAATCCTTATCGATCTCAGCCGTGGCGTTCGCGATTTCCGCCGGATCGCGCAGCACCTGCAGGCGGCGCAGCAATCGTCTCACGTCCACGGTCGCGTGCCGGATATCGGCCAGATCGGCGATCGGAATAGTGTTGCCCGTATAGGCGTCGTTCATATTCCCGTTCATTTTCGACACCCCATAGATGCCGAAACC
>CBJMQH010000638.1:0-2868 GCA_966431825.1 uncultured Trinickia sp. | reverse complement strand
GGTCACTTCGAGCAGTTCTTCGAGCGTCGCGTTCATGAGCGGATCGAGGGCGCCGAAGTGTCGCGCAAGATCCTTCGCCGTCGACTCGCCGACATGGCGAATGCCAAGCCCGTAGATGAACCGCGCGAGCGTCGTGTGCTTCGCCTTCTCCAGCGAGTCGATCAGGTTCTGTGCCGACTTGTCGGCAAAGCGCTCCAATGCGACGAGCGTCGAAAACCCGAGGTTGAACAGATCGGCCGGCGTGCGTACGAGGTTCTGCTCGACGAGCTGATCGATGATCTTTTCGCCGAGCCCGTCGATATCGAGCGCACGGCGCTGCGCGAAATGCCAGATCGCCTGCTTGCGCTGAGCCGGGCAGAACAAACCGCCCGTGCAGCGCGCCACGGCTTCGTCGGGCAGCCGCTCGATGCGCGAGCCGCACACCGGGCACGAGGTCGGCATCACGAACGCGCGCGCACCGGCCGGTCGGCGCTCCGGCACCGCCCCGACCACCTCGGGAATCACATCACCGGCCCGACGGACGATGACGGTGTCGCCGATCAGGATATCTTTGCGCCGCACTTCGTCTTCGTTGTGCAGCGTTGCGTTCGTCACGGTCACGCCGCCGACGAACACGGGTGCAAGACGCGCCACCGGCGTGATCGCCCCCGTGCGCCCGACATTCACAAAGATATCGACAAGCTCCGTCAGCGCCTCTTCGGCCGGGAACTTGTGTGCAAGCGCGAAGCGCGGCGCGCGCGAGACGAAACCGAGTGTGTCCTGCTCGTCGCGGCGATTGACCTTATAGACGACGCCGTCGATGTCGTAAGGCAGCGAACGGCGCTTTTCGCCGATCCGATGGAAGAATGTGAGCAGTCCCTGCGCACCATGAACGACGGCCCGCTCGGCACACACGGGCATGCCGAGCGTGCCGTACCAATCGAGCACCGCGCTATGAGTAGCCGGCATGGGCTCTCCGTCGAGCTCGCCGATGCCGTACGCGAAAAACGAAAGCGGCCGCTGCGCCGTGATCTTCGGATCGAGCTGGCGCAGGCTGCCGGCGGCAGCGTTGCGGGGATTGGCGAATTCGCGCTGACCGGCCTCGCGCTGACGCGCATTGAGCCGCTCGAAATCGCGCTTGTACATCAGCACCTCGCCGCGCACCTCCAGCACGCGTGGCGGATGCGCAGCCTTGAGCTTGAGCGGGATCGAGCGGATCGTCCGGATGTTCTGGGTGACGTCCTCGCCGGTCGAACCGTCGCCGCGCGTGGCCGCCTGCACGAGATGGCCGTTCTCGTAGCGCAACGCGATCGCGAGACCGTCGAACTTCAGCTCGCACGCATATTCGACTTCGGTCCGGTCAAGCGCGTCCGACACCCGCTTGTCGAAGGCGACGACGTCTTCGTCGGCAAAACCGTTGTTCAGCGAGAGCATCGGCACGGCATGCACGACAGGCGAGAAGCCGCTCGCGGCCTCACCGCCCACGCGCTGGGTCGGCGAGTCAGGGGTGATCAGATCCGGTTGCGCCGACTCGATGTCCTGCAGTTCCCTGAACATCCGATCGTATTCGGCATCGGGCAACTCGGGCTGGTCGAGCACGTAGTAGGCGTAATTCGCGCGCTCGAGCTCGGCGCGCAGCCAGGCTGCGCGCTCGGCCGGCTTGTCGGGAGACGGTTCAGCGGTCGTTCGAGCCATACTGTGTCGTGCGTTGTGCTTCGTTCGGAAACCCACGCATTATCGCAGCAAGGCTCGCGTCACGCGAGAAGAGGGACAGTTCGGAAAATCGGTCCAATCACTGACTGAACAGCCGCCGCGTCGCGGGCGAGCCGGCCGGAATCCCCGCCTCTTCCAGCTTGGCGTAAAGCGTCATCAGCTGCTTTTCGATGGCGAGCAGTGCCGCCTCGGGCAACGCGCGCCGCTGGTCGTCGACGACTCGCCCGCCAATCCGCTCGGCGAGCGAATTGGCGTAGTCGCACATGAGCCGGAACGGCAGGATGTCCTCGTCGGCCACCGGCACGTCGAGCACGAGCGTGATCGTCTGCCCGCCCTTGTAGGTCAAGTCGTCGCGCAGGAAGTTCGTATCGCCGAATTGCAGCATGAAGACGGGGCTCTGCTTCGCGTCGAGTTTCACGAAGCGCGTGCCGTCGCGCGAAAGCAGCAGTCCGTCCTGCGAAGCGACGGCCTGCACGTAGTTGGCCGACCACGGTGCGCCGTCCGACAGCACGTTGATCGACAATTGCGCGTCGCACTGGGCCGCGAACGCGTCGAGCTCGCGCGCCATCGACACCGTTTCGAGCATGTCGGGAAATTCCGGCGCGCCATCGATTGCATCGGCGAGCTGCTGCACGCCCGACACGAACTCCGAAAACTCGAGTTCGTTCAACGGGCCGCTGCGGTTCGCCAACTGCACGGCCGCCCGCAACTCGTCGTAGCGCTGACCGTTCTGCAGCAGCTCCCAGGCACCGCCCTCGAACTTGCCTTCGATATAGACGGGCTTGCTGCCCGCACGGCGCAGCCGCATCGCCTGCGGCATCGCCTTGTCGCCGGCGATCGGCCCCGTCAGGCGGATCGGTACGACGCAGTCGATCCGACGATCGACGATGCGCGGCGGCGCCGCCGAAATGGTCGTTGCAGCCGGCGCGATCGGCGCCTCGGCGGTGTCGGCCGTATGAGCGCCCGTGCCAACGCCTTCGGACGCGCCGTGCTGCGCCTCATGCGCCGCGCCCGCGCTGCCCGTCGCGGCGGGACGGTTCGAAGCGCCGGCCTCGTCGGGTGCACCATCGAGGATACGACCGGGAAACAGGACGCTCCGCTTTTTGAATTTTCGCTTGCCGTCGAGCGAATCGCCGCAGCCGCTGAAGCAGCACGCGCGCTCGAATTCCGCTTCGT
>CBJMQH010000637.1:0-2880 GCA_966431825.1 uncultured Trinickia sp. | reverse complement strand
AAGGGCCACAAGTCCGTCGGCGGCATGCGGGCGTCGATTTACAACGCGGTGCCGCTCGAAGGCGTCAAGGCGCTCGTCGAGTACATGAAGGAATTCGAACAGACCCGCGCGTAATGCGCGTCATGCGGCGCGTGCCACGCGCCGCGAATTCGACGAAAGCGACGAACCGTATCAACGCATGGACGACGAACTGAATTCGAAGTTGAAGCCGCTGCGCGATCGCATCGATGCGATCGATGCGCAGCTGATCGCCTTGCTCAACCAGCGCGCCGCCGTGGCGCTCGAAGTGGGCGAGGTCAAGAAGCTCTATAACGCACCCGTGTTTCGCCCCGAGCGCGAGCAGCAGGTCATCGCACGGTTGCAGGCGATGAGCGACGGGCCGCTTGCGGGCAGCCACATCGACGCGATCTGGCGCGAGATCATGGCTGCGAGCCGCTCGCTCGAACATCCGACCCGCGCAGCGTTTCTCGGGCCGTCGGGCACGTACACCGAAGAGGCGATGATCGAATACTTCGGCAGTTCGATCGAGGGCCTGCCGTGCCCGTCGATCGACGAAGTGTTCCGCTCGGTCGAGGCGGGGGCCGCCGACTACGGCGTCGTGCCCGTGGAAAACTCGGCCGAGGGCCCCGTCTCGCGCACGCTCGACCTGCTGTTGCAGACGCAGCTCGTCATCGGCGGCGAGCTCGCATTGCCGATCCGCCATAACCTGCTTACGCAAACCGGCACGCTGACCGGCGTCACGCGCGTTTGCGCGCATGCGCAGGCGCTTGCACAGTGTCAGCGCTGGCTCGCGGCGAACGCACCGCATCTCGAGCGGCAGGCCGTCTCAAGCAACGCCGAGGCGGCGCGTATCGCAGCCGCCGATCCGACGGTGGCGGCTATTGCGAGCACGCGGGCGGCGGCGTTCTACGAACTGCGCGTCGCGTCGCCCTCGATTCAGGACGATCCGCATAACCGTACGCGCTTCGTGATGGTCGGGCATACGCCGGCCGGCCCGAGCGGTCACGACCAAACGTCGCTGATCGTCTCGGTCAAGAACGAGCCGGGTGCCGTCTTCAAGCTGCTCGAGCCGCTCGCGCGGCACGGCGTGTCGATGACGCGCTTCGAGTCGCGTCCGGCACGTGTCGGTACTTGGGAGTACTACTTCTACATCGATGTCGAAGGACATCGCGACGATGCGAAGGTCGCGGCGGCGCTTGCCGAGCTGGAACAGAAAGCGGCGTTCCTCAAGATCCTCGGCTCGTATCCGCGTTCGCGATGAACTGCCGCATCCACGCTCAACCGCTGCGTCCGCTTTGGAGACATGCATGACCACGCAATACGGCCCTTCCTACGTGCGTAGCATCGCCCCTTACGTCGCCGGCAAGCCGATCTCGGAGGTCGCGCGCGAGTTCGGCCTCGACGAGGCGCGCATCGTCAAGCTCGCGTCGAACGAGAACCCGCTCGGCATGCCCGAGTCGGCACGCGCCGCGATGGCGAAAGCCGCAGCGGAGCTCGGCCGCTATCCCGATTCGAACGCGTTCGAACTCAAGGCCGCACTCTCGGCCCGCTATGACGTTCCCGTCGAATGGATCACGCTCGGCAACGGCAGTAACGACATCCTCGAACTGGCAGCGCACGCGTTCGTCGAAAAGAGCCAGTCGATCATCTACTCGCAGTACTCCTTCGCGGTCTACGCGTTGGCCACCCAAGGCCTCGGCGCACGCGCGATCCAGACGCCGGCGGTCCATTACGGCCATGATCTCGACGCGATGCTGCATGCAATCGAGCCCGATACGCGTCTGATCTTCGTTGCGAATCCGAACAACCCGACCGGCACGTTCATCGAAGGTCCTGCGCTCGAAGCTTTCCTCGAGAAGGTGCCGAAAAACGTCGTGGTCGTGCTCGACGAGGCCTACACCGAATATCTCGCGCCCGAGCACCGCTACGATTCGATCGCGTGGGTGCGCCGTTATCCGAACCTGCTCGTCTCGCGTACTTTCTCGAAGGCGTTCGGTCTCGCGGGCCTGCGCATCGGCTTCGCGATCGCGCAGCCCGAGCTGACCGACCTGCTGAACCGGCTGCGCCAGCCGTTCAACGTCAATACGCTGGCGCAGGCAGCTGCAGTGGCTGCGCTCGACGATCGCGCTTTCCTCGAGGAGTCCGCGCGCGTCAATGCGGCCGGTTACCGCCGCCTGACCGAGGCTTTCGACAAGCTCGGGCTCGAGTACGTGCCCTCGTTCGGCAATTTCGTGCTCGTGCGTGTCGGCCATGACGACGGCGCCGGGGCGCGCGTGAACCTCGCGCTGCTGCGTCAAGGCGTCATCGTGCGGCCCGTCGGCAACTACGGTTTGCCGCAGTGGCTGCGTGTGACGATCGGTCTGCCCGACGAGAACGAGGCATTCGTCGCCGCGCTCGAAAAGGCGCTTGCGGCCGGTTGACGCCCCCGATGTTTTTCTTCGCTGCGCGCGCCGGTCGATGCGGCCGGCGTGCGGCGCGAGCCTTCACGAGACGAGCTGCGGCGTGACCCCGTTTTCTTTCGATAAATTGGTAATTTTTGGCGTGGGCCTGATCGGCGGCTCGCTTGCCCGCGCGCTGCGCGAGCGCGGCAATGGATCAGGCGGCGCCATCGTCGGCGTCGGCCGCACGCTCGCATCGGTCGAACGCGCGCGCGCACTCGGCGTCGTGGATGAGGCCGTGGCGCTCGACGACGATGCGGCGCTCGCCCGCGCGCTCGAGGGCGCCGATATCGTCCTCGTCGCGGCGCCCGTCGCGCAGACGCAGCCGCTGCTCGAACGGATTGCGCCGTGGCTCGGCGAGACGACGATCGTGACCGACGCAGGCAGTACGAATTCCGACGTGGTCGCAGCAGCGCGCGCGGCCCTCGGCGAACGTATCGAT
>CBJMQH010000636.1:0-2903 GCA_966431825.1 uncultured Trinickia sp. | reverse complement strand
CGTTGCTATTGGTCGATGCGTTACTGGCCCAACGTAAATGGTCGACAGCCGAGCCGATGCTGCGGCGCTTGCTCGCCCAGCCTCAGCCGGACGTCGGCGCGGTGAGTCGGATGCAAACGCTGCTGCAGGCGACGGGGCGCGCGGATCAGCTCGGGCCGCTGATCGATGCGCTTGAAGTGCGTGTGCGCGCTGCCGACGAGCGAAGACAGCTGCGTGAGCTGCGCGCGGATCTGCTGGCGCAAGAGGCGCAGCGTCTCGCCCAGCTCGGCAAGGACGGTCCCGCTGCCGAGCGCTACGAGGCCGCATTGCGCGCGGCTCCTGATGCGCCGTGGACGCGCTTCGCGCTCGCACGGATCTATCGCGATCTCGGCTTGCCGCAGTTGGGGCGTACCGTGATGGAAGAGGGTCTTGGCGTCGCGCCGAGCCCGGACATGCGCTACGCGAGCGCACTGTATCGGAGCTCGATCGACGATCTTGCCGGTGCGAAGGCTGTGCTCGCCGACATACCTGAAGCGGTGCGAACCGACGGCATGCGTGCGCTTGCGCGGCGCCTCGATGCCCAGACGGCGCTCGCAGGGGCCCGTCGCGCGCTCGCCGAGGGCGACCGCGCGCAATCGGAGCGCTTGCTTGCACAGGCGAGCGCACTCGCGGCCGACGACCCCTATGTGACGGCGTCGGTTGCCGCGTCGATGATCGACTCTGGCGACGCGCAGCGCGGCTTGGCGTTAATGCAGGACTGGATGGCTGCGCACCCGGGCGAAACCGATGCAGACGTCAAACTGCGATACGGAGATTTACTCGGCAGCGCCGGCCGCGATGCCGAACTGGACGCCTGGCTGCATGAGATGGCCGGCGAGCCCGGGTTGAATCGGGGGCAGTTCAGCCGGCTCGACGACCAGGCGTTGCGCCTCGTGTTGCGCGAAACCGACGCAGCAATCGAAGCGCAGGACTACAAAACGGCGCGCCGGCTCCTCGATAAGGTGGCCCCCCAGGTGCGCCTCGACAAACGGTATGCGCTCGAAGTGGCCAATCTTGAACGAGCGCAGGGCCGCTACGACGCCGCGCAAGCGGCGCTTGCGCCGGTGCTTGCAGCGACGCCGGCCGATCCCGACGCGCAACTCGCGCTCGCGCGCGTACTCGAAGCCCGCGGGCAGCGACAGGCGGCACTCGAACGCGTACAACGCGTCCTTGCCACGACCCCGCCGGACGACGTGCAGACGCGCCTGTCGGCCGCGCGGCGACTCGCATCGCTCAGGCGTACCGACGAAGCACTGGCCCTGACGACGGCGCTTCAGGCCGCCTATCCGACCCGCTCCGATGTGACGCTCGAGGCCGGGCATCTCGCGCAGGACAAGGGCGAATACGAGACCGCAGCGCAGCTGTATCGGCGCTCGCTCGATGAGGAAAGTGCAGAAGGCGCTTCGGCGCGCGGGCCTGACGGTACCCCGGCGCAGGCGGCGCTTGCCGAGCTTGCTCAGCGTCGCGATCCCGAGGTTGAAGCGGCCTGGATGCCCGCCTACAAGTCGGGGGACGATGGCATCTCGTCCTATCGTGCGCAGCAAGTGCCCATCTACGTGCAGCTGCCTTACCGTTACGACGGGCATTTCTTCGCCCATTTCGACGTCGTCCACCTCGATGCCGGCACGCTGTCCCTCAGCGACCCGCCGAGCTATGCGTTGCAGACGTTCGGCACCTATTCGGCGTTCGCCGACGCAGCCCACCGCCCGCCGCCCGGCGATCTGCATCAGCTTGCCAATGGCGTTGGGATGGGCGTGGGCTACCTTTCCGACGCATGGCGGATCGATCTCGGTACATCGCCGCTCGGTTTTCCGATTCATTACCTCGTAGGCGGCGTGCGCTATCGGTTCGATGCGGGGCCGGCAAGCATTTCGATCAGCGCGTCGCGGCGGCCTGAAACAAGCAGCGAACTCGCCTATGCGGGTTTGCGCGACCCATGGACGGGCGCGTTGTGGGGGGGCGTGCGGCGCGACGGACTCGATTGGCACGTGGGCGCCGACGTGGGGCGCGCGAGCGTTTTTGTCGATGCGGGCGCGGGCGAGCTGACCGGTGTCCACGTGGCGAGCAATCAGGGGTTCACGCTGCGAACGGGTTTTACGGTACCCGTGTACGAGCGGGCGGGCATGCGTGTGACCACCGGACTCATCGGCAACGCCTGGCATTACACCGATAACCTGCGTTTTTACACATATGGGCAAGGCGGTTATTACAGCCCGCAACGCTACCTCTCGCTCGGTGTGCCCATCGAGTGGAACGGGCGCCGCGGGGCGCTGAAATGGGACGTCACGGCCACGGTCGGGATGTCGAGCTCGTACGAAAGGGATTCGCCGTACTACCCGAACGGTTTGCCGAACCCTCCCGCGCGCGCTTCGGCCGCGACGCTCGCAACACTCGTTTACCGCGGCGGCACGAGCGGAATCGGGTTCTCGTACGGTTTCACCGGGACGCTCGAATACCGCTTCAATCCGCGTCTCGTTGCAGGCGTTCAGCTGGCCATCGACCGGTCGCACGACTACGCGCCGAGCTCGGCGATGGTCTATGCGCGCTATTCGTTCGATGCCCGCAAGGCGGATACAAGCCTGTGGCCGCGCCCTGTGCGACTATATTCGAGCTACTGAGCGGAGCCATTCGACATGTCCTCTCCCGAGCAAAATCCGCGAACGTCCCGGACGCACGGCGATGCCCCGCGTGTCGCGGCGCATCGTGGAACGCTGCGTGCGGCGCTCGCCAGGCTCACGGGCGACGCTGCGAATGTGCCGAGCCGCATCGCGATCGCCGGGGCGCCGGAAGCGTTGACCGCCCTCGAGCCCGGCAGCCCGTATATCGTCTATGCGCACCCGGGCAGCGCCGAGTCCGACGCGCTGCTTTGGGAGACAGCCCGACAC
>CBJMQH010000635.1:0-2905 GCA_966431825.1 uncultured Trinickia sp. | reverse complement strand
AGCGAGATATTCGAGACGAGATGGCGGCGGTTATCGCGAGCAGATCGGGCAGAATCCCTGTCTGGTCGAACGCGAGATGCATTAGAGAGGAACGGACGTGGCATCGCGCGTTTGATGGGCGGCGCAATGAACACAGCCCCGGCGGTTTGAGTGCGGGGCTGTGTTGTCAGAACGGGTCATCGATGCGATGACGTGGTGGCGGTTCGCGCGGCGGCGCAGTCCACGGCTCGTTGCACCGACGGATCTGCTCGCCGTAGGCAGCACTGAACCACATAAGCCAGTCGCACAGCAGTTGCTGGATCTGGGCGGCTGCCTCGTCGGTCAGTTCCGGCAGCGCAGGTGGACGGGGCATTATCTTCGGCGCTGCGAGCGATGCCTTTGCATGTTTGTCGCGCCTGTTCACCGGAATTCCTCGATGGCCTGTTGCAGCAGTTCGTCGGGCAGATGGTTCAGACCGCGGGGCACGGCCAGCTGCATGGCCGTGCGCAGGATACGGCCGGCCTGTCGTGGCAGACCACGTGAAGCCTGTCGCAGCAGCTCAAGCCCGGAGTCAGCCAGCAGCGTATGCGTGCAGCCGGCGCTCCTGAGCGCATGCGTGATCAGCTGCGCGAAGCGCTCGCGTTCGATCACGGGCTTCAGTTGCACGCGCGCCTGGATACGCCCGTACAGGGCGGCGTAGGGCGCACGTTCGAGCGTGGTGGCCAGACACGGATGCGCGGCGAGCCACACGGTCAGCAGGTTGCGCGAGTCGAAGGCGAAGTTCAGGAACGACGGGAAGTCGCGGAAGAACTCGATGGGCAGGTTCTGCGCCTCGTCGATGATCCAGACCACGAGAAGCTGCTTGCCTTCGACGAGCTCAGTAATGCGCTGCTTCAGCTCACGCCACAGGTCGGCACGCCGGTAGCTGGGCTCCAGGCCCAGCGCCCGGGCCAGCGAGCGGTACAGATCGATGCGGCCGAACTCCGTTTCTGCCAGATAGATGACGTGGTAGCGATGCGGATTGAGGCTGCGTGTGAGATGTCGTAGTGCGGCGGTCTTGCCCACACCGGGTTCGCCCGTCAGCAGGCCGATACCGGGACTGGTGAGCAGCCACTGGAAGCGCTCGGTGAGCTGGGCGAGCGCGCCGTCATCCCACAGGTCCGTCGAGTCCTTGTCCAGCGGTGCACAGCGCAGGCCGAAGTGTTGTCGGTACATGTTCAGCCCTCCGTGTGGTAATGACGTTGATGCACGAGTTCGAGCAGATTCGGCCCTGAGGCCGCGACATTCGTGGCAGGCGCTGTCAATGGCCGCTGCCGCCGGCGCGTGCTGTTGGCCACGGTATCGAGTTCAGTGGCGACGCCCAGCGCCTGCCCGGTCTGGCTCTCGACGCGAAGGACCGTGCCGACATGCGGATCGACCACGAGCACGACCGTCTGTCCGGTGAGCTCGTACGGGACCTCAAAGCGTTTGCCGTTG
The DNA here is from genome assembly GCA_966431825.1 of uncultured Trinickia sp. Classification (GTDB taxonomy): domain Bacteria; phylum Pseudomonadota; class Gammaproteobacteria; order Burkholderiales; family Burkholderiaceae; genus Trinickia. The sequence continues at coordinate 1,450 of CBJMQH010000635.1, read as the reverse complement.
AACGACACGGTGCCATCACGACGCACATGGCGCGAGATGCGATGCAGGAACAGTTCGTCCAGCCGCGCAGCCAGCGTGCCGAGCTGCCGGATGCGCGGCAGATCCTGCTGGTAGCGCGAGAGCGGCGTGTGCTCGCCGAGTGCGCCGTGTTTGCGGCGATGGTAGACCTGCTCGATCCATGCCCATAGCCGGGCGTTCAGGTCTGCCATGTCACGGATATGCATCGCATCGAGTTCGGCGAGGAACTGCTCGCGTAACGTGCGGTGCCAGCGCTCAAGCTTGCCCTTGCCTTCGGGCGCATAGGGCCGGCAATGCACGAGCCGGATCGACAGTTGCGCGCAGATGCCCTGCAGCGTTGAGGCTCGATAGGCGGCGCCGTTGTCGACGACGAGCGTCTTCGGCACGCCGCGTCGAAGCAGCGCCTGTTTGAGCACGCCTTCAATGTCGAGTGCCGTCTCCGAGGTGCAGAACGCGCAATGGGCGATCAGCCGCGAGGCGTCGTCCATCAGCGACACGAGGTACGTCTTGGTACGCTTGCCGCCGAACGACAGCGTCGGGCCGTGCAGCACATCGCCGTACCAGATTGAACCGGCATACTCGGCCTCGAAGCTGCGCTTCTCCTCAGGCACGACATCAGGACCGGCAATGCGTGAGATGCCGTGCGCCTTGAGCAGGCAGTGTACCGCGCAGCGCGAGAGCGTGTCGCGCGGCACGAGACCGGCGGCCTCCAGCAGCAGCCGGATCTGGCGGATCGAACGACGCGGGTTCTCGCGCTTGGCCGCGAGCACGGCGCTCTGTATGGCTTCAGGCAGCTTCGAGCGGCCCACATCGGTACGGGCGTGATCGGCGAGTCCCGTCAGACCGTCACGTCGCCATGCGTAAAACCACTTGAGCAGCGTCTTCTCGCTGATATGACGCCGGCGCGAGCCGGGAATGGCGTATTCCTGCTGCGCGAGCTGCCGGACGATCTGCTGCAGTTCGCCGTGACCCAGCCGTTCCCGGCTGACGAGCGGTCCCAGCACCGACAGGCGAAACAGTGCCTTCGGATCGACTTCGTTCATGGTGTTCCTTTAAAAATGAAGGAACCCATATGAAACCGTCAATGCGCGACGCCGGGCAGTGAGCAAAGTGTGTGGGGTGCCCGTTACAGCGCAGAGTTCGCCGTCGCGCGGCGAACGGAAATTGCCTGATCACGGGACAGCGACACCGTCGTGATCGAGCCAGGCCATCGCTTCACACAACGGCATCAACTGGAGACAGGCGAGCCAGAAAGTGGCGAAGTCGACGCTGCGTCCGAGCGGCGCAAACCGGCTGCGCAGATGAAAGGCGAAATGTTCATGCCTGATCTCCAGCCATTGCCACCAGCGCCGCACAGTGTGATGGCCGAGCGCGAAGATCGTGGCGGTACGGCGCAGCGAGGCGCCCGCGATCAGCACAAGCAGCACCTGCT
>CBJMQH010000634.1:0-2906 GCA_966431825.1 uncultured Trinickia sp. | reverse complement strand
CATGCACGCGTCAGCTGTGCAGGCCATCGGCGATGTGCTGGTTTTGCTGCGCGTAGTGGCTATGCGCGTCGAAATAATCGAGCGTCTTCGAGAGTGCTGTATCGAGCGCGTGCTCGACGGCGTCGCTGTTTCCCAGACGCGCCAGATCGTGATATTGCGTCGCATAGTCGCTCATCATGTCCATGCGCTCCATGATCGCGTCGAAGTCGTCGTCGGGATCGGCCGACCCGGGGTGCGTTCTGATCGCGTCGGCGACGGTCATTGCTTCGTTCAGCGAATGACCGCCGTCGAAGACGAGGAACGACATGGTGCCGAGCAAGGCCGAATTGGCATCGAAACTCGGGTCAGTCTGGGCCAGATGGCGAAGCATGAACGCCATGATGTTCGTCGACCCCGATGCGCCGTTGACGATCGGATGGCCGGTGGACACTGCTGTGTCTTCGAACGCGGTGAGCATCTCCAAATCGGGCGTTCTGGCGTCGGCCCAGCTCTTGCCCTGCCCGAATTGCGGGGTCGGCTCGTACTCGGGCTGATAGTGAAGCCGAATGCCGTAGCCCTGCGTTTTCACCTCATGGCCCGTCTCATATGTCGAGCGCTGAGGTATCACCGCAGTGTGATAGTTCGCGTCGGCGGGCGCCATCCAATCTTTGGATGCCGTATTGCGGCCAAGCATCGAAAGCTGGACCGCAAGAAAGTTGACTTTCAGTACGTCGATACCGCTGTCGACCTTGCGCAGCGCATTCAACAGCGCTTCGAATGACGGGTTTTCCAGGAAGGCGTGTATTTCCGGCGTCTGGGAAAACCACGGGCGCACATCGTCGTCGACCCACTTGTGGATACCATCGAGAAAATCCAGATGCTCGGAATCGGTGAGCGATGCGAACAACGGCTCGAACCGATCGATCAGTGCTTTCGCCACGGCGCGCGTGGCTTCGAGCATCGCGGGCGGCGGGTTTTGGATTAGCGCGTGTGCGATTTCCGAATCGAATTTGCGGCCATACAGATTCTCGTGGTACTGAGGCAGCGTCTTGTCGCTCTCCGTGTGCTTGAGGAGGTTTTCCGCCAATTCATGTACGCCTGGAAGATGGCGCATCTCGCTGGCGGCGCGCCTGAAATAGTCGGCCGTAACGCTCGTACTCACGTCGCCCGACAGCCAGATCGCCTTGCCTTCATCGAACAGCGCGCGCGCCGCCTCGCCCGGCACCTTGCGCAACAGCGCCATGAACTGAACGAGGCTGTCGCGCTCCGTCTTCGCGACCTCGCGCGGGTGCGGTGCGTTCACGTGCGTGAGCGGCACGGTTTGCGCTGCTTCGAGCGCGTCGAGCACATGTCCTGGTACGTCGGGCGTTTTGAAGCTCTGTATCCGTCCAATGCCGTCGAATTCGACATGGTCCATATGCTGCGACGCGACGTGCGGATCGATGCTCTTGCCCTTGAGCTGGTTTTGCCGTTCGGGCCCGCTCGATTGTTCGCTGCGGCTCGCGATGGGACGGCCCGCGCTGGACCCCGCGGCGCGCGCGGGCGAGTAGGGCTCGATTTCCCAGTGCGACGTCTGCGGCTCGACTGCGTGTGGCGAAGCTGCGCCCGACGACGATGGGCTCCCCGCCGCGAGCAAGTCGGCGAGCGTCACGCGGGGGCGATCGGCGGAGGGCGTGAACGGGTCCGCTGCGAAGAGGTCACGCAGCGTAGTGCGCGTCTGCGGCGCTTGCCCGATCATGGCCGCCAAGTTGCGAAGCTGCGCTTGTGCCGGGGCATGCGGACCGCCGGGCGGTACAGTCGATGCCGGCGAATGCGCCGACCGGCGGCTATGCAATCCCAAGTGTCTTGCCAGCCAGCCCAGTTTGGAGCGTCCGGATTGCCCCGAGGGGCGATGCGCGGCCCCTTGCGTCGATGCAGCCCCGACTTCGATTTGCGTATCGTTGTAGTGCCCGGAAGGCGCGCGTACGTCGCGTTGCTGCGCGACCGACGCCGTGCCGTGTGCCAAGCCGTGCTCCTCGTGGTCGGTCACATTGCCGTAGCCGCTCATCGATGCTGCGTGGGGTCTCATGACGCTTGCCCTTCCTTCTGTGATGCCCGTGAATCCTGCTCCGGCGCGCGATACTGCGCGGCTAATTCGAGGTTGCGTGCCGCGAAGTGGCTATGCGCCTCGAAGTGGTCGACGGTTTTTGCCAGTGCGTGCTCGAACGCATGCTCGACGGCTGATCGATCGTCGTCATTGCCTGCAAGCGCGGCCACGCCGGCATAGTCGAGCCGGTAGCTGGCCAAGTGCTCGGCTCTTGCTGCGAACGTTGCGCCTTTCTTGGAGGAAGCCCGCACCATCGATGCGATCGGGTCCGCGTGCGCCGGGACGATTTCGCTTGTCCCTTCACCCGCTCCCGTCGGACGGCTTTTCTTCGCCTGCGCGTCGGCGCGACGAATGGATTCGTAGACGCCAAGCACCTCGTTGATCGAGTGGCCGCCGTCGTAGACGAGGAACGTCAGCGCCGCGAGCATGCCGGCGGCCTCGTCGTGTTCGGGGTCGCGCGCCGCCAAGTGGCGGTGCAGAAACGCGAGGATGTTGGCCGAACCCGATACACCGTTGACGATCGGCTGGCCGGCGTCGAGTGCATGCTGGTCGAACGTCCCGACCGATCCGGCGTCGAGTACCTTGTCGTCGGCCCAGCTCTTCGAGCCTTCCGCGGCAGAGGCGTGTTCGTAGCGTTCGCCGCCCGGCTGATAGTGCAGATGAATGCCGTAGCGCTCGGTGCGGTGCGCAACGGGCCCTGGCCTTGCCGAGCGCTCGGGGCCGACCGTCATGGCGAAATTTTCGTTGGCGGCCTGCATCCAGTCCGGCGGCCACTGCGCATGCTGAATGGCGAACGAAAGCCGTGCGGCGAGATACGGCAGCTTGATCACGTCGAAGCCTG
>CBJMQH010000633.1:0-2911 GCA_966431825.1 uncultured Trinickia sp. | reverse complement strand
CTTCAGGGCGTGCCACAGGGCGTTGTGATCGAGCTCGATCAGTTGGGGTTCCGTACCAGCGCCATACACGATGCCGGGCGTCTTGCCGGCGTTGCGCAGGCGGCGGCTCGCACCCGTACCTTGCAGGTTGCGCTCGAAAGCGACGACTTTCATATTCATCTCCGTGAACTGCCCGCGACCAGGCAGTGAAAACGAGGCCTCTCGTCACCCGCACGACCGTAACGACCGGCGCAGTGCTTCGGGCCTCCAACAAACGGCGCGTTCGGATGAACGGCGCCCATTACGCCAAAGGCGCCGCGGGTGGGCGGCGCCTTCGGCAAGTCCTTCATTCGAGCGTTTCAGCTTTCCGCGAACAGCGACATGACCGAGTCGCCGCGACGGATCCGAGAGAACGTCTCTGCCAGCAGACCCGCGCACGACAGCGAGCGGATCTTGGCGGTGGCACGTGCTTCGGCCGAGAGCGGGATCGTGTCGGTTACCACGAGCTCGTCGAGTGCCGATGCGGCGACACGCTCGCCTGCACCACCGGAGAGCACCGGGTGCGTAGCGTAGGCGACGACCTGCTTCGCACCGCGTTCCTTCAGCACTTGCGCGGCCTTGCAGAGCGTGCCGGCCGTATCGACCATGTCGTCCATGATCACGCAGGTGCGGCCGTCGACTTCGCCGATGATGTTCATCACTTCGGCAACGTTGGCCTTCGGCCGACGCTTGTCGATGATGGCCAGATCGCAGTTCAGTTGCTTCGCGAGTGCACGGGCACGCACGACGCCGCCGACGTCAGGCGACACGACGAGCAGGTTCTCGTAGTTCTGCTTGCGCAGATCGCCGAGCAGCACGGGCGTGGCGTAGATGTTGTCGACGGGGATATCGAAGAAGCCCTGGATCTGGTCGGCATGCAGATCCATCGTGATGATCCGCTCGACGCCGGCGATTTCCAGCATGTTGGCGATGACCTTCGCCGAGATCGCGACGCGCGCCGAGCGCGGGCGACGATCCTGACGGGCATAGCCGAAGTAGGGGATGGCTGCGGTGATCCGGCCGGCAGACGCACGCTTGAGTGCGTCGACCATGATCATCAGTTCCATCAGATTGTCGTTCGTCGGTGCGCACGTGGACTGCAGGACGAAGACGTCCTTGCCACGCACGTTTTCCTGGATCTCGACCTGGATCTCGCCGTCCGAGAAACGACTGACCATCGCTTTGCCGAGGGGAATACCGAGGATTTTGACGACTTCTTGAGCAAGCGCGGGATTTGCGTTGCCAGTAAAAACCATCAGGCCGTCATGGCTGCTCATCATGCACCTACTGCTGAAGGCGGGAAATACGACTAGGGCGGAAGAAATTTTGGCAGGGGAGGAAGGACTCGAACCCTCGCATGCCGGAATCAAAATCCGGTGCCTTGACCAACTTGGCGACTCCCCTACACTGACTCTGAGCTTCACCGGATTGCGGTAGACCTCCGGCGAGGCGAAACCTCATGACGCGAAAGCGAGGAGCGGATGGGTATCCAGACTCCGTGCCACGGCGCTCGTCCAACCTGCAGGCAGTTTGGCTTGTGCCGCTTCCGCTTCGGCGATGCTGGTGAAGGCGGCAAAAACGCTCGAACCCGATCCAGTCATCCGCGCGGGTGCGATGCGATCAAACCACTCCAGCACCTGCGCGACTTCCGCGTATTTTCCCACGACAACAGGCTGCATGTCATTCCGGCCAAATCCGTCCGGCCATCTTGCGTCGCAACTTTGTTGTGCAAGAAAGTCTGCAATTGTGACGGGTTCCGTATCCCGTGTCAACAGTCTGTCGGAAAAAATCTCAGCTGTCGGCACATGGGCGTTTGGCTTCACCACCAGGAACCATCGCGGCGGCAATTGTACAGCCTGAAGTGCTTCGCCGACACCCTCTGCGAATGCGTTCTGCCCGAATACGAAGAACGGCACGTCGGCGCCGAGCTTCAGTGCGAGATTTTGCAGCACGTCGCGCGCCAGGTTCAGCCGCCATAACCGGTTGAGCGCCAGCAACGTCGTGGCGGCATCGGAGCTGCCGCCGCCGAGCCCCGCCCCCATCGGCAGGCGCTTGTCGATCTCGATCGTCACGCCGAGCGGCGTGCCCGTGTGGGCTTTGAGCAGCTGCGCTGCACGTACGACGAGATCGCTGGCCTCGGGCACACCGTCGACCTCTGTCTTGCGGCGCACCTGTCCGTCTTCACGCAGCGTGAAATGCAGCGTGTCGCCCCAGTCGAGCAGTTGAAACACGGTTTGCAGCGCGTGGTAGCCGTCAGGCCTGCGCCCGGTGATGTGCAAAAAGAGGTTCAGCTTCGCGGGCGCCGGGCAGTCCCGTAGCGAGTCGTTCGTTTCGATCATGCTTCGTATGCGTGAAATACGCGTCGTGCGCGAGAGGTGCCGGCCGTCAGCTCAGCGGTCGAGCACGAGCTTGATGGTGAGCGGCGGCGTGTCGCGCGTCAGGTTGACGCGCTTGACCGCCGGCTGCGGCGTAGCGGTATAGGACACGTAGTCGACCTTCCATCCGTACCGGTCGATCTCCTTGAGCCGCGCACCGTCGCTCGGGTTGGGGATGGTGCTCGCACGCGAGGTCGGGGCCGGGGAGGGCTGGAGCCAGTAGCGCAGGCCCTCGACCGGCAACGCGAAGCCAAGCGTCTGCTGCATCAGCGTGCCGACATTCTCGGCCGTGACGGGCTGCCGGTTCGGCAGCTCCAGTGTGGCGGCAGCAGGGGACGACGTGACGATCGCGAGCGTCTGGCCGAGCGGATTCACGAGCTGCAGCGTGACCGTATCGCCTTGCTCCTGCCAGTCGAAGTTACCGTAGGCATTGCGCGGCTGACCGCGCTGGTCCTCGTAGGTGACTGCGAAGCGGCCGCGATAGGCGCGCACCGTCTGGGTGGCGAGCGCGGTCGCCG
>CBJMQH010000632.1:0-2922 GCA_966431825.1 uncultured Trinickia sp. | reverse complement strand
GACGGCATCCTCGAAACCGCGCGCAATTTGTTGCAAAAACCTTGATCGTCCGGCGATTGAGACCGTTTTATCACGGCATGGTTGCGGGGCGGTTCGTTTGATTACGCGCTCACGCGCGAATTTTGGCGAATCCGATGAAAGACGCCCTGCTCAATACCGTGACTGAAGAACACGCGACGCTCGAAGCGTTTGCGTCGCTGCTCGTTTATGAAGAAAAGGCGCTCGCCGCTGTATCGCCGGTCGAGACGCTGCCTGCTATCCTCGAAAAGAAGACCGAGTTGACCGCTAAGCTAGCGTCGCTCGAGAAGGCGCGGGATGCCGAACTCAAAGCGCTGGGCCTGCCTGGCGGCAAATTGGGGATCGAGCTGGCGAGCGCCGACGAACCGCGGCTTGCGCAGCAATGGAAGCTGGTGCAAGAAGTGGTCGATCGCGCGCGGCGCGCCAATATGACGAACGGCCTCATGATTCGCGTGCGGATGAACTACAACGAGAAAGCGCTGGCGATTTTGCGTGGGGCGACTTCGAACAATGCGTCGGGCGTGTATGGGCCTGATGGGCGGGTGTCGGCAGTTTAGGCCAGCACTGAGAGAATCTCCGCGCTCGAGTGGATGGATGCATAGTCGAGCGCGAGATTGGTCAGCGAGAGCATGTGGACGTCTTCGGCCACCCAGACACGGCCGGCCAGATCGCACTGATCGAACGCGAACGTCGCGTCGGACGCGACAATCGTCGCGAAACCCAAATTCCCGGCCGTCCGCGCAGTCGACTCCACGGAGTTGTTTGTCGCAACGCCAGTGACGACGAGCTGGCCGATCTCCCTCACGCGCAGCCACCGTTCCAGACCTGTTGCCGCAAAGGCGTCGGGAACATTCTTTTCGACGACATGCTCGGGTGCCAGGGGCGCGAAGCGTGCCTGAAATTCCGCGCCCCGCTGCCCCGGCCGGAAGACCGACTCGGGTGAACGTGAGATATGCCTCACGTGCACGACAGGGCGCTTCGTCTCGCGCCATGCGTCGAGCAGCGCGCCGATGTTGTCTTCGGCATCGACATTGTTACGCCGAGGGAGCGAATCGGCTTGCATGCCCTTTTGCATATCGATGACGAGCAGCGCTGCCTGGCGACTTATCTCGTGTGTCATCGGTCGGCCCCGGCGTCCGCGAAGTTCAGTTCCACACCGTTGCCTGCCGGATCCGACAGAAAAAGTTGATGCTGGCCGGTGAGTGGCACATGCGATTGTCGATAAGCGATGCCGCGCTCGCGCAGGCGCGCCTCGAATTCGTCTCGCGCCTCGCATGCGAACGCGACATGGTCGAAGGTGCCCGCAACATGCGTTTTGCGTGCCTCGCTCGGACGGGCTTCGCTCAAGTGCAGCACCGCCTGGTCTCCGATATAAAGCCAATAGCCGAAATGCGCGAACGGCGGACGCTCGCCGAGCCGCAGCCCGATTACGTCGACATAGAAATCGCGCAACGCGTCGAGCGTGGGCCGGTCGCCGCGCAAGTTGAAGTGGTTGAGGCCGATCACACTCATCAACAATCCTCCGTACCGGGCGCCACGTTTCGCGTCCTATCAAAACAGCTAGGAGCCCTAGGGTAACACCGGGAATTAGACTGCCTTCGCCGATATCGCCGAGCGCACGCCAACTCATTCCCACCGGTTCCTCGGATGTGCAAATTTCTCGAGGAGCGCGGGATGGAGTCAATAAAATACTAATTCTTCGGCGCCAATGTTTGCGATCATTGCGCGCGTCGCGCCCAAAACACGCTCTGCGGCCACCTCGACTCGGCACCATAGTGCTGCGAACGCTGCGCCAAATAACGGCTGAACACAGCGTTGGCGCGCTCCGCATACGCCCGTGCACCATCCAGCCCGCCTTCGAGCATGTCGACAATCGCAGGCGCGGCAGCCAACCCGTCACCCAATGCGCCCGATATTCCCGACGATGTCAGCGGATCCCATCCCATCAGTGCGTCGCCTACTGCGATCCAGCCGCTGCCGGCAGCGCGCTCCAGGCAGTCACTGTGCGAGGCATAACTCCGAATGGAAACCGGATCCGAGGGAGGCGGCACATAGTGCGCAAGTAATCGCGAATCGCGCCATGCCTGGACGTAGGCCCCCCAATCGCGAAAGCCCCGCGCCACCGCAATGTCCTGATCAGTCATCAGCGTGACGAGTACATGCCCGTCCGGCAAAAGCGTCGCGTACCACCATCCATCGGCGAACGCCTCCACCAGCGAAAGCCCTGTCAGCTTCCGTGCGTACGTCACACGTACCGCCAGGGCAACAAGCTTGTCGAACTTTCTCCTGCGCACTCCAAGTCGAGTGACCAATGGCGAGCGCCTGCCGCCCGCATCGACGACCACGCGCGCCGAGATCCGTCCCGGCCCATGTGCCTGCACATGCCATCCTTCATTGGAAGGAACGATCGTTTCGATCCCGCCACAACGATGCAATCGAATCCCGCGCGCGCGGACCGCGTTGCGCAACTGCTCGTCGAATGCCGCCCGATCGAGGTGCCACCCATGTCCGGCGCCGCGCGACAAAAAATGGTCCGAACGAGGTTCGTGCCCTCCCCATAGCGAGATGTTGCCGTGGTAAGGAACATGTCCGCCTCGCTCCAGACGGCTCTCGACACCTAGGCGCCGCAGCAGCGCGCCGACGTCAGGCGTAGCCGATTCGCCGATCCGAAAAGACTGCCCTGCAAGGCGATCCAGCACGACCACGCTGCGCCCTGCCGCAGCGACGGCGAGCGCCGTGGCACATCCAGCCGGCCCGGCTCCAACGATCAGGACATCGCCGAGTTCGGACGACACGGCACATCACGACGTTGACGCCGGAGGCATGAAATGCCTCGTGAGCGTCCGCTCCACTTCGACAAAGCGCGGCGCGCCGTCGATAGACTTCTCGACGACGAACCCCAGC
>CBJMQH010000631.1:0-2927 GCA_966431825.1 uncultured Trinickia sp. | reverse complement strand
GACCTTAAGCGCCTCGTTCTACCTGTTGGCCGGATGGCTGGCGACGATCGCTGTCGCCGTAGCCTTCGCGTTGGCAGACAAGCGCAACAGTTCGATGATCGTTCTATTCCTCGTGCTCGTTCTACCATCGATCGAACTCCTATCGTGGATAGCGCTCGCGTTCTGAGAGCGCGGTCGACGACGCCAATCACGTCGCCGACTCTCGCCAGTTCGGTCAAGAAACCGTCTAAGCCTTCGCCGCAGCAGTAGCCTCCGCAACAAATGCCGCATACGTCCGAAGCGGCCGCCCAAGCATCGCCTCCAGCCGCTGCACTGTCCCGGGCTCGCCGTGCATGCCGAGCGTTTGAATGCCGGCCATCATGAGCCGCATGTCGTAGGCCATCCACGCGGGGCCAGCCGAAGCCATCTGCGCCTCGAACGCCGCCACATCGTCGCCCCCGTAGCTCACATCGCGCCCGAGCGCTGCACTCCATACCTTCGCGGCGCCCTCCCCCGTCAACCTTTCGGGACCGACGACGTCCAGCGTCACGCGAGCAAGCGGCACCGATGCGCGATCACGACGCAGCAGCTCGGCCACCGCGATATCGGCAATGTCCCGAGCATCGACCATCTCGACGCCGGCCGATCCGATCGGCATCGGATAGACGCCATACCCTTCGATCACCTGCTGCACCATCCGCTCGTTCTGCATAAAGTAAGCAGGCCGAAGGATCGTCGCCGACATGTCGAGGCTCTCGATCATGCGCTCCACGGTGTGCTTGCCCGTGAAGTGCGGCACGTTCGTAAACTTATCCGCATGGATCACCGACAGATAGACGATGCGCTCGATGCCCGCGTCACGCGCAAGGTTCAACGTGATCAATGCCTGCGTCACCTCGTCAGGCGTGACCGCGTTCAGCAGGAACAGCGTCCTCACCTGAGAAAGGGCCGCCCGCACCGAGGCCACATCCGTCAAATCGCCCGCCACCTCGGTAACGCCAGCAGGAAAACGGACCTTGCCCGGCTGCCGAACGAGCGCTTTGACGTCGGCACCCGCAGCCGCCAGACGCTCGACGATAAGCGACCCCACGGTGCCCGTTGCACCCGCGACAAAAATGCTCATGACAATCTCCAGTAATGTGCGTGAGTTAGCGCGAAAAATCGGCCACAACCTTGCCCGTGCGGGATTGCGTGCGGTTGCGCTCGATCGCCGCAGGGATCCCCTCAACCGACACCACCTCGCCGACCTTCGATTTCAACGTCCCGTTGGCAACCTCTGCCGTCAGCTTTTCCAGCAGCGCGGCGTCGGGGCGGTTCATGAACCACAGGCCACGGCGGCCGGCCGGCGTGCGCGCAAGAATGTCAGGCGACGACGTACCCACCACCGCGCCCGTTTGCGTCAGCACTTGCCACGAGCGGTCCAGCACCTCCCCGCCCACGTAGTCGAGCACCAGATCGATGTCGTGCGCGACGTCCTCGAAGCGCTCGCTTTCATAGTCGATGACATGATCGGCGCCCAAGCCGCGCACATACTCGACGTGCGCTGCCGCCACCGTCGCGAACACCTCTGCACCCGCGCGCTTGGCAAACTGCACGGCAAACCCGCCCAGCCCACCTGCCGCACCGTGAATCAGAATGCGCTGCCCCGCACGAACGGGACCCGCATGATTCAAGCTTTGCCACGCAGCTACGGCCGCCACCGGCAGCGCCGCCGCCTGTACGTCGTCCAGACCTTCAGGCGTACGAGCCAAATTCGCCTCGTTCACCGCCACGGCATCGGCATAAGCGCCCAACCCGCCCAGCGAACCCATCACGCGATCGCCGACTTTGAAACGCGAGGCACTTGGACCAACCGCTTCCACCACGCCCGCCAGCTCGATCCCGAGCACCGCCGGCAGCTGTAGCGGAAACGCATCGCGCACATAGCCTTCGCGGACCTTCCAATCGATTCCGTTCACCCCGGCGGCGCGAACGCGCACGAGGACCTGCCCCTGCCCGGCTTCCGGCTTCGCGACCTCCGACACTTCCACCGCATCGGCACCGCCATAGACCCGGATCAGTACACCGCGTTGAGTCGTATTCATGGCTGCTTCCTCATATCAAGTTGTGGTGAGGAAAAGATAAGCCGTTGCACGATCAAAACAAAGACTCGAAAATTGAGATCCGTCGTTTCAAATTTGGAACACCCATGGATCTGAATGCGCTCGCCGACTTCGCACTGGTGGCAACCAATGGGGGACTCGGTAAGGCGAGCCGCGCAAGCGGCCGCTCGAAGGCCACGTTGTCCCGGCGGATTGCCGAGCTCGAGGCGCAGCTCGGCGTACGGCTCGTCGAGCGCGGTGCGCGCGGACTCAAGCTCACGGATGCGGGGCAAACGCTGATAGCGCGCATCGAAGCGCCGATGCACGAGGTGACGGAAGCGATGACCGCGGCGCGCGAAGGGCTGTCAGTGCCGCGCGGACACCTGCGCATTGCGTCGCCCGTGCTGTTTTCTCAACTGGCGATGGGGCGGATCGCCGCGGCGTTCTGCGTGGCCTATCCGGAAATCACGATCGAAGTGGTGGCGGAAGATCGGATGGTCGATCTCGTCGAGGAGCAATTCGACGTGGCGATCCGAGTGAACCCGAGCCCCGACAGCAAACTCGTAGGCCGGTGTTTCGCGCAGGACAGGCTGGTCGTGGTGGCCGCGCCTTCGATACCGGTGCCGGAACCGGGCGCCGTTAGGTCCGTGCCGGGTATCGTGTTTTCGAACTTCGAACCCACGCAATGGGTCCTCGACGACGGGCATCTCGTGCTCGAACCGATCCCGAAGGTCCGGCTGTCGTCGTTCCTGATGATCCGCGACGCGGCAGTTGCGGGCGCAGGCGCGGCCTTGCTTCCGCAGTCGATCGCATGGACTCCGCTGACGCGCGGCGAGCTGACGCAGTGGGGCACAGTCTCCGGTGCGC
>CBJMQH010000630.1:0-2936 GCA_966431825.1 uncultured Trinickia sp. | reverse complement strand
ACGGTGCAAAATGACGGGCCCCGGCGCGGATTGAGCCGCGCCGACCATAATGACGGTCCGGCGCATGGCAGCCGGATCGCACGCATCAACTCCACCGCTCAAGGACAAAAAGGAAGATTATGTTGCGGGCTTTGATCTGTATCGGCATGCTCGCGGCGCCCGTGGCGGCGTTCGCTTTTTCGGCCAACCAACTGAACCGGCTCTGTGCGGCGACCGACCGCGTCTCGCGCACGGCTTGCTCCTACTACATCGAGGGTGCGGCCGACGGCGTCTATAACACGATCGACGCGATCGGCGGTACGACCGGGCCGCGCGTCGGCCAGTACTTCTGCCTGCCCGACGGCACGAAGGCGCAGGCGATGGTCGACGCGGTGCGCAAGTACATCGCGATCACGCCGGAAGCCGGTAACTACAACGCGAGCACGGCCGTGTCGCTGGGGCTCGAAAGAGCTTACCCCTGCAAAGCGGGACAATAACGACGGAGTGTGAATGGGCCGACTGATCGTCGTATCGAATCGCGTCGCGACGCCGAACGAAACGAAAGGATCGGCCGGCGGCCTGGCCGTCGGCATTTTCGGCGCACTCAAACATACGGGCGGGATCTGGTTCGGCTGGAGCGGAGATGTCGTCAGCGAAGCCGTGGCCAACGCCGGGCCGACGCTCACGAGCGACGGCGGCGTCACATTCGCGACAGTCGGGCTTGTTCGGCGCGATTACGATCAGTACTACCGCGGGTTTTCCAACGCGACGCTCTGGCCCACGCTGCACTATCGCAACGATCTGGCAGCGTACAACCGCGACGAGTACGCGGGCTACCGGCGCGTGAATGCCTGGCTCGCCCACAAACTCGTGAAGCTCCTTGAACCCGAGGACATCATCTGGGTTCACGACTACCACCTGATTCCGTTCGCGGATGCACTGCGGCGCGAGGGCATCGGCAACCGCATCGGTTTTTTTCTGCACACCCCGTTTCCCGCACCGCAAGTTCTGCTTAACGTTCCGCCGCACGCCGATCTCGTGAAATCGCTGTGCAGCTACGATGTCCTCGGGTTTCAGACCGATACCGATCGCGCCGCGTTTCACGACTATATCGTCCGGCAGGCCGGCGGCACGGTGAGCCCCGACGGCCAAGTCGAAGCATTCGAGCGCCGCTTGCACACGGGCGTCTATCGGATCGGCGTGTTTCCGGACGAGATCGCGAAGGAAGCGGAGCGCAACGAAAGCCGTCAGCATGCGCGTGAGCTCAAGCAAAGTCTTGAAGGGCGCAAGCTCGTGATGAGCGTCGACCGGCTCGACTATTCGAAGGGATTGATCGAGCGCTTCCGCGCTTTCGAGCTGCTGCTCGAACACGCGCCGCAGTGGCGCGGCAACGTCACGTTCGTGCAGATCGCGCCGCCGACCCGATCCGACGTAGCGAGCTACCAGCAAATCCGCCGGAATCTGGAATACGAGGCGGGCCGCATCAACGGGCGCTATTCCGGTCTCGACTACACGCCGATCCGCTACCTGAACCAACGCTACGCGCGTTCCCAGCTGATGTCGTTGCTGCGCGAGTCTCAGGTGGGGTTCGTTACGCCGTTACGTGACGGCATGAATCTGGTTGCAAAGGAATACGTCGCCGCACAGAATCCGGAAGACCCGGGGGTGCTCGTGCTGTCGGAGTTCGCCGGTGCGGCCTCGGAACTTTGCGCGGCCGTGCTCGTCAACCCACACGACACGGCCGGGATGGCAGAGGCGCTCGCCCGCGCGCTGGCAATGCCGCTCGCCGAGCGCCAGCAGCGGCATGAAGTGAACATGGCCGTGCTGCGCAAGAACGATCTGGGCGCCTGGCGCGACGCGTTTCTCGCCGATCTGCGCGGCCGATGAGCCGTCTGCCCGCCGTGCGGCGAATGTTTCGCGAATGTAACAGCGTGTAGCAAATGAAAAAGGCGGCCCGACGCTGTCCGGCCATACCGAATAATGCGGTGAACGAAGCGTTTCACGAGCCCGCCCCGGCGCGTGTAGCGCGCGAACAACAACATCGACGAGAGAATGGGCGCGCCCCCGCGCCCGAAACCGACTGGATTGGGACCGACGGCTGCCGCGAGGGCGGCAAGACGCCCGTATGGATGGAGCCCATCGAATGAAGATTGCGCAAATCGCACCGCTGACCGAGTCGGTGCCACCGAAGCTTTACGGCGGCACCGAGCGCGTCGTTTCGTATCTCACCGAGGCGCTCGTCGAACTCGGCCACGAGGTGACGCTCTTCGCGAGCGGCGATTCGAAAACGCAAGCCAAGCTCGAGCCGGTCTGGCCGCGTGCGCTGCGACTCGACCCGGCGATCCGCGACCGTGTCGCCCCGCACATGCTCCTGATGGAGCTCGTGCGCCGGCGGGCCGAGGAGTTCGACGTCCTGCATTTCCATATGGACTACTACTCGTTCTCGCTGTTCAACCGCCAGGACACGC
This sequence comes from uncultured Trinickia sp., assembly GCA_966431825.1. Classification (GTDB taxonomy): domain Bacteria; phylum Pseudomonadota; class Gammaproteobacteria; order Burkholderiales; family Burkholderiaceae; genus Trinickia. Next base: position 489 of record CBJMQH010000630.1, on the reverse strand, counting down.
CGTTCGTGACGACGATGCATGGCCGGCTCGACCTGCCCGAACAGCAGCCCGTATTCGACACGTTCACGTCGGCGCCCGTGATTTCGATTTCGAACGCGCAGCGCCAGCCGATGCCGCAGGCAAAGTGGCTCTCGACCGTTTATCACGGTTTGCCGCTTTCGCTGTACACCCCCCAGCCCGGCGAACAGAAGTATTTGGCGTTTCTCGGCCGCATATCGCCCGAGAAGCGCGTCGATACGGCGATCCGCATTGCGGGCCACTGCGGATTGCCGATTCGCATCGCTGCGAAAATCGATTCGGCCGATCGCGAGTACTTCGAGCGTGAGATCAAGCCGTTGTTCGATCTGCCGCACGTCGAGTATGTCGGAGAGATCGCCGACAACGAAAAAGCGGCGTTCCTCTCGGGTGCGCACGCGCTGCTGTTCCCGATCGACTGGCCCGAGCCGTTCGGTCTCGTCATGATCGAAGCGATGGCCTGCGGCACGCCGG
>CBJMQH010000629.1:0-2947 GCA_966431825.1 uncultured Trinickia sp. | reverse complement strand
GTCATGATTCGATCCTCTTGAACTCCACGACCCAAACCCATGAGTTCGCGTCCCACCCATAGCCGCGCGCGGTGTTGAGGCTGTCCCATAGATGCCGGTAGCGCTTCACGTGGGTATCGCATTCCCGGCAATCGACGTCGAACATGACGCCGCCGTTCGGGCCGAGCGCCTCATGCAATCGCGTGCCACCGCATCTTGGGCAGATCGACCAATCGCGTTCTTCTCGTTCGAAATCGATCGATTCGACGCCCTCGGCGATCGCATCCGCTTCGCTGATTTCCTGTAACCGCTCAACGCGCACGTCGGTCACTTCGAGCGTGATGCGGGACGCAGCGCGTGGCATATGGATCGACGGCCGCCATTCGCGATATTTGCCTTCTGGCGATTTTTCGCCGTCTGGGCCGTGCGGGTCGTCGAAATAGTCGGCGCGGTAGAAGACGAGACAATCGGATTCGTACGGGCCGAATGGGTGATTGCTGTGCTGCCACGTCTCGCGCACGTACAGCCGGTCTCCGACCTCTCCATATGGGCACGGCTGCGCCCAATCCATCAGCGATTCGCCATCGAACGCCCAGTAGTGCGTGCGTGGGTCTGGGTGATGAAACGTCGTTACTTCGCGCGTGTGCTGCGGCGGCTGCGGTTTCACGATGCGTCTCGTCTGCGTCTTGCGGCCTTCCAGGATGGCGCGGACCATTGCGCCGCTGAAGAGAATAGGGCGCTCTTTCATCGCGGCCTCGCCATCATTGCCAACTCAACGCGCGTGCGAAACTGCGCGTCATACCCGCGCATGGTGCTTTTGAGATTCGGCGGGCGCGCCGGTCCTGCAACGCTCGTGTCGAGTTCAGCATGCGGCTTGGGCCGCATATAGCCGAAGCTGTTATCAGGGCAGCGGCATTTCTGGATGTCCCCGGCGGCGCAAAGATTGAGTAGCATTGGCCGCACGGTGCCAGTCACGACATTGAACCACTCGGCCACGGTGGGCACGTTGTAGACGATGCCGGGCGTCATGCGATCGAGTATGCCGGTCGCTGACAGTTCGGGGATTGGTTTCTTGGGGCGGCTCATTTTTCGTTCTCCCGCTCGATGCGCTCGATTTCGGCGAGCCGATAGGTACGGCTTACGGGGGCTTCCGGCAACGGCATCCACCACGTAACCTTGACTTCGACGTCCTCCGCCGTATCGTCTCTCACGCATGAGTGCGTCACGGTCCACTTGTTGAGCGCAGGCCAATAGCCAACAACATCGACGAACGCATGGTCGTCATCGTTGTTGTGATAGCGCGGGTCATCGACGACGCCGAGAACCGTGATTGAGTAGTGCGGCGGCGCATCCATTTTCGGCGGCTCAGTGCGAGCCGACCGCCAGCGCGTCAGCACATCCCGCGCCGCGTCCGTCATCGGCTGCGTGCTGGCGGAGAGCATGTTACGGAGCACACGCAAACGCCTGTTGAGCGGCGATTCCTTGTCCGTCTCGCTGGCAAAATATTCTGCGCGAGACGCGGCCCATTCGAGGGCGTCGCGTTGTTCTTCTGTCAGCATGTCAGTCCCCTTTGGCGCCGAGCGCGGCTTCGCCGTCGATTCCCGGCCGCATATCGGTTTTGCCGAACATGTTGCGGTGCCAGTTCTCGCAAGCAGCGGCAGTCGTGATGACGTGATGCTCGGCCTTTTCGACGTTTCCGGCCGCATGCGCATGAAGGGCCTTCCCGCCGAGATAGCCGACAAGCCAGAACCAATCGGCTGGCGTCTTCCCTGCGTCGTGCGAACTGCACCAACGCTGCCGCTGGTGCTCGGCTTCGATGCTCACGGCGCGCAGGAAGTCGCCCGACTGCGGTGTGTCGATGATGGCGTTCAGCCTGTCAATTTCGGCTTGCAGGTCGATAATGCGCTGCTCATCCGTCAGCCCAGGCTGCGCGGCGGTGGGAGGTTCAACGCCAGCGCTCTTTACGAGCCCTTCAATCTCCGCGAAGCGATCTTCATCAAGCAGTTCAGTAAGCCTTTTCATGATTTTTTGCATGACTCTACGGTAGGTATGATTCTGTATATCAAGCTGTTCGAACTGCTCGCCCAACGTCGGCGCGACGGCGGGGGCTGCTAATGCTTCCGTTGCGAGGTTTCTAATGAACATGGCGCGCTCTGCCGCGTCATAGGCGATTCCGTTGACGGACGAACGCATAACTTCCGTCGTATCCAGGCGGCTTATAATTCCCTTCGCGAAACTGAGCACTTTCTCCCAGCGCTCGCGGTCCACCATCGCCGCTCCTTGCCGCTTCCCGCACTCGCGGGAGGGCGATGCGTCTTTCTGCGGCACCATCCCAGCGAGCATGTTGTCTATTTGTGTTAGGACGCCCATAAGATCAGGAAGAGGCTTCCAATCGGGGGCATCATCCATGTAATGCTTCTCCCAAACGCTTGTTACGAGACGCTGCGCGTATCCCAGTTCGTGCGAGCCCTCTCCCACCCGCTCGCGATCCGGGGAGGGGGCGGCGGCGAGCATAGCGTTCCAGACATGAAGCGCAGGTATGTGACGGAGGCCAGCATCAAGCATTTCCGCTGTCGGCTTGACCGGCACGAGCTTCCACTCATCCGCCACTCCCTGCGCTGCCTCTGCTTGCGGTGCGGCGGCGCGGGCCTCGGGCAACGGCGAATGCTTCGGTTTGGCCGCCTGCTTGGCGCGGATCTTCGCCATTATCTCCGGCGCACTGATGCGCGCGAGTTCGGTTTCGCCGGCCGCGTGCATGTCCAAGCCGTTCGCAAGACACAACGCGGCAAGCGTGACCATGACTCCGCCAACCTCCTGCGTCTTCTCGCCGATCGGTCTCGACCATGTGTAATCGACCAGTTGATGAGCCTCGCTGGCCGTCATGCCGCACGCCTGGACGAGTTCGGCCGCTTCCTCGAAGAAGCGATGATTGCGCTCGACGGTGTCGGCCGCTACGGCAGATCCGAAG
>CBJMQH010000628.1:0-2954 GCA_966431825.1 uncultured Trinickia sp. | reverse complement strand
CCGTTCATCACGCCGGGGCAAATCACCTGGCTGAACGTCGCCCGCACGATCGCCAGGCGCTGCTCCCGCGAGGCGCGCCCGCAGCGGGTGGGGACCGATTGAATCGAGCGGCGGGCGCCGTCAGCCGGTGTTCCGCAGCCCCGAGGCGACGCCGTTGATGGTGAGGTGGATGCCTCGGCGCAGGCGCGCATTGCTGTCGCCGGCACGGTGCCGTTTCAGCAATTCCACCTGGAGGTGGTTCAGCGGGTCGAGATACGGGAAGCGGTTCTTGATCGAACGTGCAAGCAGCGGGTTATCGGCGAGCCGCTCGGCCTTGCCCGTGATTTCCGCCAGCGCGTGCGCCGTGCGTTCCCACTCGGCGCAAATTCGTTCGAACACCTGTTTGCGCAGCTTCTTGTTCTCGACGAGTTGCGCGTAGCGCGACGCTACGGCGAGATCCGTCTTGGCGAGCACCATGTCCATGTTCGAGAGCAGCGTCGAGAAGAAGGGCCAGTTCTTGTACATCTTCCGGAGCATCGAGAGGCGCCGCGCACGTTCGGTCTCGCTTGCCGCGCCCTCCAGATGCGCAGCGACGGCGCTGCCGAACCCGTACCAGCCCGTCAGCAGCAGCCGGCACTGGCCCCAGGAAAAGCCCCACGGAATGGCGCGCAGGTCTTCGATCCGGCGATTTTTCGGATCCTGGAACTTGCGCGAAGCGGGGCGGCTGCCGATGTTCAGTTCGGCGATCTCGGCGATCGGCGTGGACTGGAAGAAATAGTCGGTGAAGCCCGCCGTCTCGTACACGAGCGCGCGATAAGCGGACATAGCCGCATCGGAGAGCGCCTGCATCGTCTCTTCGAAGGCCGACAGGTTCGACGGCGCGTTGTTCTGCGCCGCGAGCGAAGCTTCGAGCGTGGCGGCGATGACGGTCTCGAGATTGCGTCGGCCGATCTCCGGGTTGCTGAACTTGCTGGCGATGATTTCGCCCTGTTCGGTGAGCCGGATCTGTCCGTCAACGGTACCAGGCGGTTGCGACAGGATTGCCTGATAGGTCGGGCCGCCGCCGCGGCCGACCGTGCCCCCGCGACCGTGGAACAGGCGCAGCTTGATGTCGTGTTCCTTGAACAGTGCGACGAGCGCGAGTTCGGCGCGGTAGAGCTCCCAGTTCGACGTGAGGAAACCGCCGTCCTTGTTGCTGTCCGAGTAACCGAGCATCACTTCCTGTTCGCCGCCTTGGTGGGCGACGAGCGCGTCGACGCCGGGCAGGGCGAAGAATTCGCGCATGATGCCGGGCGCATTGCGCAAGTCGGCGATCGTCTCGAACAGCGGGATAACCATGAGCCCGTGCTTCGCACCGCTGCCGGCGCGATGCTTGCCGAGGGTGCCGTCGAGCAGACCCGTTTCCTTCTGCAGCAGCAGGACTTCGACAAGATCGCTGACCGTTTCCGTATGGGAAATGATGTAGTTGCGCACGGCACGCTCGCCGAAGCGGCGGCGCGTCTCGCGGGCGGCCGCGAGGACGGCGAGCTCGCTTGTGACGAGCGGCGAGTACTCGAGGTAGGGCGAGCGCAGCAGGCGCGGATGCTCGAGCTCCGTCAGCAGGATGCGCAGCTTGTCGGCTTCGGAGCACGACGCGTAATCGGCTTCGACGCCTGCCCGCGCGAGCAGCTCGGCGATCACGGCTTCGTGCACGTCCGAGCTCTGGCGCAGATCGATCGAGGCGAGGTGGAAACCGAACACCTCGGCCGCGCGCGCGAGCGGCGCGAGGCGCGGCGTGTCGAGCGAGGCGCCGTGATGCGCGGCGAGCGAATCGATGAGCACGTGCAGGTCGGATGCGAATTCGCTCGCGTCGGCGTAGGGCGTCGCGTCGCGATGCGCCCCGCGCGTGCGCACGACGCCCTCGCCGAGCAGCGTGCGTGCCGTGGCTGCGAGGCGCGCATAGACGCCGATCAGCGCGCGTCGATACGGCTCGTCGACGCGATGCGGCGACTGGGCGGGCGAGGCCTGCGCCAGTGCTTTGAGCGCTTCGCTCGACCCGGCCAGCAGGTTCGAGACCGACAGTTCGGCGCCAAGCGCATGCACTTCGTCGAGATAGTGTTCGAAGATGACGGCGGCCTGGCGCGTGATCGCATGGTCGAGCGTCGGAGCCGTGACGTTCGGATTGCCGTCGCGGTCGCCGCCGATCCAACTGCCCATTTGAAAGAACGCCGGGAGCTTGGGGGTTTGCCCCGCATGCTCCGCGATCGCGGCTTCGATATCGCCGTAGAGCGCCGGGATCTCGTTCAGGAACGTGGCGCGGTAGTACGACAGCGCATTTTCGATCTCGTCGGCCACGGTCAGGCGCGAATCGCGCAGCATGCGCGTCTGCCAGAGGCTCGTCACGCGCGCGCGCAGCAGCGCTTCGTTATGCGAACGTTCGCGCGAAGTGAGCGGCTGATCGCGCTCGGCGAGCAGGCGGGCAATGTCGTGCTCGCCGTCGAGGATGCTCTTGCGCTGGACTTCGGTCGGGTGCGCCGTCAGCACGGGCACGATCAGTGCATCGTCGAAGAAGCGTTGCAACGCGTCCATGTCGGCGCCGCCTGCGGCGCCGAGCCGCGTCAGCGCGTAAGCGATGGTGCCGGCCTGCGGGGCCGAGCCTGCGAGTGCGTGGATGCGACGGCGGCGGTTGTGGTGGCGGTCTTCGGCGATGTTCGCGAGATGCGAGAAGTAGCTGAACGCGCGTACGACGCTGACGGTTTGCTCCGGCGTGAGCGCGCGCAGCTGCTTGTCGAGCGACGCTGCTGCGCTTGTGTCGTCCTCGCGACGGAATTTGACGGCGTTCTGGCGAATCGTTTCGACGACCTGGAACACGGCGTCGCCTTCCTGTTCGCGCACCACGTCGCCGAGCAGTCTGCCCAGAAAGCGGATGTCCTCGAACAGCGGCTGATCTTTGTCCTCGCGCCCGGGGGCGCCCGGTTTTTGCGGCGTTGCGCCGT
>CBJMQH010000627.1:0-2960 GCA_966431825.1 uncultured Trinickia sp. | reverse complement strand
AGGTCCCCAATTCCAACCAGGGTAAGGGAAAACACCGCGCTCGGCATCCTTGACGTGCGATCGTCCGTATATGAATAATACGTTCACCAATGAACGAGTGAAAGGCCGGCGCTTGCGCCGGGACGACAAGCGTCGCGAAAGACGCGTCAGAGGCCCGAGTCGGCGCTTTTCGCTCCGGCTCCGATCCATAGGAGACGACCATGACGTTCAGCAGGCACCCGGCTCGCGCCGGGCAGTGTGCAGTGGGTTCGCAGTCGCAAGCGCAGCGCCGCTCGCGGGCAGCAAATCGATGGATGAAGGCGGCAGTGTGCGCCGTGGGTCTGGCCGCGGCCGGGGCCGGGTTGCCCGCGCAGGCAGCCGACGCCACGGTCGGCGCGAATCTGCCGCTGCTCACGTCGCCGTTCTGGCAGGCGTACAACAACTATCTGCCCATCTACGCGAAACAACTCGGGCTCGACATGCTCGCGCCGGTCAACTCGAACGGCGACCCCGCGCAGCAGATCACCGATATCAACAACCTGCTCAATCAGGGCGTGAAGGGCATCGTTACCGGGCCGCTCGATTCCGCCGCGATCAGCCGCGCGCTCGATGCGGCTGCGACCAAGCACGTGCCGGTCGTCGCAGTCGATGTCGCGCCGACGCAGGGCAAAGTCGCCATCGTCGTGCGTGCCGACAACCGCGCTTACGGCGAAAAAGCCTGCAAGTACATCGGCGACCACGTGAAGGCGGGCAAGGTGGTGCAGATCATGGGCGATCTGGCATCGGTCAACGGCCGCGACCGCTCCGAAGCGTTCCGCGCCTGCGTGAAGTCGAGCTACCCGAACCTGCAAGTGCTCGAAATCCCGGCCGCTTGGAAGGGCGACGTGGCAGCGTCGGCGCTCGACTCGCTGCTCACGGCCAATCCGGACGTAAAGGGCATCTATATGCAAGCCGGCGGTGTTTATCTCTCGCCCACGCTGCAAACGCTGCGTCGCAAACAGATGCTTTACCCGGTCGGCGACGCGAAGCACATCGTCATCGTCAGCAACGACGGCATTCCTCAGGAGTTCGATGCAATCCGCAAGGGCGAAATCGATGCGACGGTCTCGCAGCCGGCCGACAGCTATGCGAAATACGGTCTGCTCTATATGAAGGAAATGCTGGCCGGCAAGACGTTCAAGCCCGGACCGACCGATCACGGCAGCAATATCGTCCAGCTTTCGCCGGGCGTGCTCGAGGACCAACTGCCGGCACCGCTCGTGACGCGGGCGAATGTCGACGACAAGTCGCTCTGGGGCAACTCGGTCAAGTAGGCCCGCAATGTCCACGCCGATTGTCTCCATTCCCCGGCAAGGCGCCGGCCGGTTCGGGCACACCGCTCCCGTCGTCGAGGCGATCGGCGCGTCGAAGCGCTTCGGCTCGACGACGGCACTGGCCGCCGTCGACCTTCGCGTGATGCCCGGCGAGTCGCATGCGCTCGTCGGACGCAACGGCGCCGGCAAATCGACGCTTGTCTCACTGCTCACGGGTTTGCGCAAGCCCGATCAAGGCGAAATCCGCTTCGGCGGCGAACCGGCTCCGCCGCTCGCCGACCGCGACGGCTGGCGTGAGCGCGTCGCCTGCGTTTATCAGCACTCCACAGTGATCCGGGAGCTCACGGTCGCCGAGAACCTGTTCATCAACCGGCAGCCCACACGCCGCGGCATGATCGATTGGCCCACGATGCGGCGCGATGCCCGCGCGCTGCTCGATCACTGGCGCATCGACGTGCGCGAGGATGCACGCTGTGCCGAACTCGGCGTCGAAGCGCGGCAACTTGTCGAGATTGCCCGTGCGCTCTCGCGCGGCGCCCGCTTCATCATCCTCGATGAGCCGACCGCCCAGCTCGACGGCGAAGAGATCAAACGGCTCTTTGCAAGGATCGAGGAATTGCAGCGCGACGGCGTGACGTTCCTGTTTATCTCGCACCACCTGCAAGAGGTGTACGAGATTTGCCAAGCCGTCACGGTGCTGCGCGATGCACGCCACATCCTGAGCGCCCCCGTAGCCAAGCTGCCGCGCGAAGCCCTGATCGAGGCGATGACGGGCGAGGCGGGCGGCATCCGGCAAAGCGATGCGGCCCATCGCGCGCCGCTCGGCGACGCGCCGCTCGCGCTCGAAGTCGACGCGCTCTGCGGCGAGGACTACGCCGATGTGTCGTTCGCGCTGCGCCGCGGCGAGGTGGTCGGCCTGACCGGCGCCAGTTCGAGCGGGCGCACGAGCGTAGCCGAGGTCATCGCGGGCTTGCGCAGGCCGGACGCAGGCGCCGTGCGCGTGCATACGCGCGACGGCGCCGGTGCGGCGACGCTGCCTTACGGCGACGTGCCGGCGGCGCTCGAAGCCGGCGTCGGCTGCGTGCCGAAAGACCGTCATCGCGAAGGCCTCGTGCTGTCGCAATCGATCGGTGAGAACGTATCGATGACGCTCGCCCGCAAGCTCGCCGCCTGGGGTCTCGCGCCGCCGGCTGTAAAAGCGCGACTTGGGCGCGAGGCGATCGCATCGCTCGGCGTCGTGGCCCCGGGGCCTCACGCGAGCGTATCGGGTCTGTCGGGCGGCAACCAGCAAAAGGTCGTCATGGCACGCGCGCTCGCGACCGATCCGCACGTGCTCGTGCTCATCGATCCGACGGCGGGCGTCGACGTCAAATCGAAAGAAGCGCTGCTCTCGATGGTCGAGCGCGCACGCGAGGCGGGACGCGCTGTCATCGTCGCGAGTGGCGAGCTCGACGACCTGCGCGGTTGCGACCGGGTCCTCGTCATGTTCCGCGGGCGCATCGTCGCCCAATACGCGGCCGGCTGGGCCGACCACGCACTGATTGCATCAATCGAAGGAGTCGATCTCCATGAAGCCTAGTCTTTCCGGCTCGGGTGCCGGCACACGTGCAGCGGGTTTTGCAGTCCCTGGCGCGGCCCGCGCACGCGGTGCGCGCATCGATCTTGCTC
>CBJMQH010000626.1:0-2975 GCA_966431825.1 uncultured Trinickia sp. | reverse complement strand
GGGTTGCCTTTCGATTCGAACCAGGCGATCGCGCGCAGACTCAGCGGATTGACGCCCTGGTAATTGCCGGCCTGGGCGAAACAGTCTTCGTCGGCGCGCGCCAATGCGGGGGCGAGCAACGCGCAAAGCGCGAGGCACACCACCATGAGCGCCCATCTGCGGCCGGCCTGGCGTGGAGCAAAACCGGTACATTCCATATTTTTGCTACTCCTTGCTGAGGGTGCGTTCCGAGCCGTCCGCGCGCTGTCAGCGCGACATGGCGACGGCAACCGCGCCGGCGGAACCGGTTGGGCCCCGCACCTCGCGCGAGGTGCCTTGCAATGCCTGGTCGAGTTGATGATCGACGTCGGCCAGATACGCGTGCGAAGCGTCGCTCACGACGACGCGCACGGTCGTCTCCGCGAGCTTGCGCGGCGGCGCAGCGCGGCGACCCTTCTTGGCACGGTGGCTTGCGGCCGGGCTCGGGCCGGCGCTGTCCTCAGCGTCTTCGGTACCGGATTGCGGCAACGAAGAGAGCGACGGCAGCGGCGGAAACAGCTGATTGGGTGCAGCGGATTCGGTCGTCTTCGCGACGAACGGCTTCGCCGCACCGAGCGACGCGCCGCTCGAGTCCGCACCTGGCGGCGAAGCTTGCGCGAGAGCGGCGGCGGTCAGGGCCGCGGCGGCGAGCGTGAGCTTGAGCATCATGAGTCGACCCCTTTACTCGGTTGGCTTGACTTGTACGCTGTAAGGCTGGCAGCTGCCGACGGTCATGTTCTCGATATGCACGGCGGCGGCGCGTTGCGCGGGAATGCCCCGGCGCACCGACTGATTCAGATAGGAGAAGTCCTGCGAGAGGGCGGCGACGACGATGGTGGTCGGTTGCGTTTGCCGGGCGGCGAGCGCCCCGACTTTTGCGAGGACCTCCGTCAGCCGCGCGTCGCGCGCACCGAGCGCGTCGGCCGGTATGACGAAATCGACGAGCTTGGCGGACGCGGCGTGCGCCCCTGAGTCGGGGCGATTCCCGTCTGTCCGCATTGCTTGGAATTGGGCGCACCCGGACAGAGTGGCTGCGATGAAAAGGCCTGTGAGCAGTCTCAAGATTGTCTCCCTCACTGAGAAATGCATTAACGGCAAGCAGTCCGAATGATTTACCCCTCGGCTGCAAATCGTCGGGAAAACGAGGACTGTGGGGCATTGCGGCGACGCGCCTATTCAATGGGTGCTGAGTACAACTCGTTCGTTATGACGAATTAGTTCGGATATCTTATGAATAAATCGCGCTTCGACAATTCGGCAGACAATTGCGGCTGTGCGTCATCGCGACCCGGTTGCGAGGCGGTCGGCGCACGGCCAAATGATTCGCTAATTGGTCGGCGGCTTCGTTGCGTGATCCGGGCGGGGCGGCTGGCGGCTCGTCGCGTGGCCGCTCGCGCCACTGCTTCGCTGAATCGTGGGAGCGTATGAGGCACAATCGGTCTTCGTCCAATTGTGGAAACCGTTAAGAGCATGAACGTGCGTGCGTTGATTCTTGCGTCGTCGGTATTGTTGGCCCTTGGCACGGTGCCGGCAGGTGCAGCGCCGGTGGAAACCGGTTGGGTGACGTCGTGGGCGACCGCAGTGCAGTCCATTCCGGATGTCGTGAGTCCCCCCGCGCTATACCGGACGCCCGACGTCGCCGGCAGGACATTGCGTGAGGTCGTCTACCCGACGTTGTCGGGCGCGCAGGCCCGTCTGCACATAAGCAATGCATATGGAAGGGGGCCGCTCGTGCTCGAGCGGGTCGGGATTGCGGAATCCGGCGGCGGGGCCGCGTTACGGGCGGGCACGAACGTGGAGGTCACGTTCGGCGGGCGGCCGGGGCTTTCGCTCGCTCCTGGCGAGGCGATGGACAGTGATCCGATTCCGATTCAGCTGCGCTCGGGCGAGGCGTACGCCGTGAGCCTGTTTGCCGGACCGAAGCAGACGTTGACTGCATGGCACCGGGTAGCCGGACAGATCAATTACGTATCGGAGCCGGGCGATCACGTGGCCGATGCGCTGGCGCAAACCTATAAGGTCCGGTTTACGGAGTCGGCTTGGGTAACGGGTATCGATGTACGGGGCGTTGGCGGCAGTGCCGAGTCGGCGGGTGCCGTGGCTGCCATCGGCGACTCCATTACGGATGGTCTGCGTTCGACGCTGAACAGGAATCGCCGTTGGCCGGACGGCCTGGCTCGGCGCTTGGCGAGCACGGGGCAGGCGGCGACGGCCGTGCTGAATCTGGGGATCAGCGGCAACCGAATGCTGAGCGACTCCGCATGCTACGGCGAGGCGCTCATGGGTCGTTTCGACCGGGACGCGCTTTCGCATCCGGGCGTGAAGGTGGTGATCCTTCTGATCGGCATCAACGACATCAACTTCGCAGCGATGCCGGCCCGGGCCGGGCTTGATTGCGATGCACCCCACACGGTAGTCGGTGCAAACGACCTGATCGGCGGGTATCGCCGGTTGATCGACAGCGCGCATCGGCGCGGTGTGCGGGTGCTGGGTGCGACGCTGACGCCGGCTTCGCTTCCCCCGGAGCGCGAGCGGATCCGCACCGCAGTCAATCTATGGATTCGCAGCGGTGGCGCATTTGACGGTGTGATCGACTTTGACGCCGCGCTGCGTGATCCCGCGCACCTCGACACGTTGCAGCGCCGCTTCGATAGCGGCGACCACATCCACCCGAGCGACGAGGGATATGCCGCCATGGCCGACGCCGTGCCTGGCGCGACGCTCTCGGCGGCGCTTGCGACGGCTGTGCGAGGAGCGTCGCGCGGGGCGTCTCAATAAGCGTTGAAAAAAAACTTCGTCACACCCTTGTCATGGCGCTCGGGTTCGCCTAATATTCGCATCCTCATTTGAGCGGCGAGATGTAGCGCTCTCGTGAGTCGACAAGTTTCTTAAGCGAATCGCTAAAAAAACAGTTGACGAAGCGAAACGAAGTCTGCATAATCTCGTTTCTCTGCTGC
>CBJMQH010000625.1:0-2978 GCA_966431825.1 uncultured Trinickia sp. | reverse complement strand
GCACGGCAGATCGGGCTTTCGGCACCGAGTACGGCCGAGCGGATGCGTCGCATGGAGGCGCAGGGCGTGATCGGACGCTATACGGTAGAGCTCGACCCGCGCGCGCTGGGCTTCACGTTGCAGGCGATCGTGCGCGTGAAGCCGCTGCCGGGCCAGCTGCACCTCGTGGAAGATGTGATCCGACGGATCCCCGAATTCATAGAATGCGACAAGGTCACGGGCGACGATTGCTTCATCTGCCGGCTCTATCTGCGCACGATCGAGCAGCTCGACGAGATCCTTTCCAAAGTCACCGAGCGTGCCGAAACGAGCACGGCGATCGTCAAGTCGACGCCTGTCTCACGGCGCCTTCCGCCGCTCGCCGCGCCGGCAGCACCGCTCGACGCGGGCGCCCCGCGCTCGCGCAAGCGTGCCGGGGCCTGAGCGCAACGTCGATCAATCCGTCTGGCTGCCCGCGGGCTCTGCCGCCTCGAAGAAACCGAGCATCTCGGCAACGAGCGCGTCGGGTGCCTCTTCGGGCACATAGTGCCCGCACGAGAGCGCGCGACCGCTGACGTCGCGCGCCACGCGGCGCCATTCGGCCAGCGGATCGAAGCACTTCGCAACGACACCGTCGGCGCCCCAGAGCACGCGCAGCGGGCAGGCGACCTTCCGGCCCCGTTCAAGGTCCTCACGATCGTGCGCAAGGTCGATCGAGGCCGACGCCCGGTAATCCTCGCACATCGCGTGGACGGCGCCGGGCTGCCGCAGCGCCGCCCGGTAGGCTGCCAGCGCCTCGGGCGCAAACGGCGCAAGGCCCGCATGTCGCGAGCCCATCACGCCCTCGACATAGGCATCGGGGTTCGCGCCGAGCAACGCTTCGGGCAGCGGCTCGGGCTGAATCAGAAAGAACCAGTGAAAGTAGGCGGAAGCGAATGCGCGGTCGGTGCCCTCGTACATCGCCAGCGTAGGCGCGATATCGAGCAGCATCAGCCGCTCGATGGCGTCAGGATGGTCGAGCGCCATGCGGTGCGCCACGCGCGCGCCGCGATCGTGTGCGCAGACCAGAAAACGATCGAAACCGAAGTGGCGCATGACGGCGACCTGGTCCGCTGCCATCGCGCGTTTCGAGTAGGCGGCATGCAATGGGTCGCTTGCCGGCTTGTCCGAAGCGCCGTAGCCGCGCAGATCGGTGGCGATGACCGTGAAATGTTCGGCCAGTCGGGACGCGCACCGATGCCAGATCATGTGCGTCTGCGGGTGCCCGTGCAGCAGCAGGAGCGGTGCGCCCGTGCCCGCCTTGCAGCCGAATATCCGCACGCCGCCGGCGTCGACGTGGAACGGTGTAAAGTCGGCAAAGCTCATGGGGCGGGTTCCTCTTTTTCGTTGTTCGCCCCGCTATTTTAGGTGTCCAAATGACATGCGCCGGTTCGCCCGGTCGCAAACCATAGAAGCAGAGCACTTGCTCGAATGCGGCGGTCCCCACGTTGCTGGCCCGTTCGCCTTATAATCGAACGACCGTTCTTTTAAGAATTCCGGAGACTTTCGACATGGCCTTGCCTGCTGTCCTACAGAATCTGGCGCTGCCCGTGGTGGCTTCGCCGATGTTCATCGTGAGCTACCCCGAGCTCGTGCTTGCGCAGTGCAAGGCCGGCATCGTCGGTTCGTTTCCGGCGCTGAACGCCCGCCCTGCAGAACAACTCGACGCCTGGCTCACGCAAATCCAGTCGGAGCTGCAAGCCTATCGGGCGGCAAACCCCGATGCGAAGATCGGGCCGATCGCCGTCAATCAGATCGTCCATCAATCGAACGCCCGCCTCGAACACGACGTGCGTGTCTGCGTCGAGCACAAGGTGCCGATCTTCATCACGAGTCTGCGTGCGCCGATCAAGGAGATGATCGATGCCGTGCACAGCTACGGCGGCATCGTGCTGCACGACATCGTCAGCCTGCGCCACGCGGAAAAGGCGCTCGAGGCCGGGGTGGACGGGCTGATTCTCGTTGCAGCCGGCGCGGGCGGGCATGCGGGCACGACCTCGCCGTTCGCGCTCGTGGGCGAGGTGCGCCGCATGTTCGACGGCCCGATCGTGCTGTCGGGCTCGATCGCGAACGGCGGCTCGATCCTCGCGGCGCAGGCAATGGGCGCCGATCTCGCCTACATGGGCACGCGGTTCATCGCCACACAGGAAGCGCACGCCGTCGACGATTACAAGCGCGCGATCGTCAATTCGAACGCAGCCGACATCATCGAGACGAACCTTTTCACCGGCGTGCACGGCAACTACATCCGCGAGAGCATCGTCAACGCGGGCCTCGATCCGGACGCGCTGCCCGTCTCAGACAAGACGAAGATGAATTTCGCCGGCGACAAGGCGAAGGCATGGAAGGATATCTGGGGCGCGGGCCAGGGCGTCGGCCTGATGGACGACATCCCGAGCGTCGCCGAACTCGTCGCTCGCCTCACGAACGAGTACGAAGCGGCGCGCGCCAGGATCTGCCGCGGCCTGTGAACGCGCCGCGCTACATGTTGCGCCGATACTGCCCGCCCACTTCGAACAACGCGTGCGTGATCTGCCCGAGCGAGCAGACGCGCACAGCATCCATCAGCACCGCGAACACGTTCTCGCCCTCGATCACGGCACGCTTGACGCGCGTCAGCATGGCCGGCGCGGCGTCGCGGTGCCGTGCCTGAAACGCGGCAAGCCGCGCGCGCTGGCTTTCCTTCTCGGCGCGCGTCGACCGTGCGAGCGCAAGCGGCGCCGGGGTTTCGCCGGCCTCCTGCGCATTGTCTGACTGCCCCGGCTCGCCGAGGAATGTGTTCACGCCGACGATCGGATAAGAGCCGTCGTGTTTGCGACGTTCGTAGAGCATCGACTCGTCCTGTATCCGTCCACGCTGATAACCCGTTTCCATTGCGCCGAGCACGCCGCCGCGGGCCGTCAGGCGATCGAATTCGGCGAGCACGGCCGCCTCGACGAGATCGGTCAATTCCTCGATGA